>JALYYM010000038.1 GCA_030946565.1 Bacteroidota bacterium
AATGGTGAAAGATTCTATGAGTTGAACGGCACTTATTATAAAGAAGATAGAAACTCCGAGGGCCAGACTGTGTACGTTGTTGTTGGAAAAAATGGAGAAATAAATAATACAGATGAAGGCGACAATAGTAATTACTCCGCGTCTCCTTTGAACGAGGGAGATATTGTACTCGAGTTACCCGAAGGTTCTAAAGTGATAACATTGAACGGGCAAAAATTATATGTTACTCCTGATGATACTTATCTTAAAGAAGAAGCAAACGGAGAGACCGTTAAGTATCGCGTGGTTAGTAAATAAGTCTATACTTTTTATAAATAATTTGAATGTTAATGCCGGTCTTTTTACCGGCATTTTTTATGAAGTAATTTTCCGGAATTATTTTATCAGCTTACTAAATTTTTTTAGTTCGGTATTTTCCAAAGGCAACAATACTTCGTTATTATCATATTTCGCTTTGAGATAAAGTACTCTTTTA
Organism: Bacteroidota bacterium; assembly: GCA_030946565.1. Next base: position 476 of record JALYYM010000038.1, read on the forward strand.
TGCTGCGGGTATTTATTAAGAATGGTGTCAATTAATTTGCCTGCCTCTGCATCTTTTTCAAACACAGGAGCTGCACCCGGCAATTCAGATTTATACCTATTGGGCATCTTCTTCATAATTGCCTCCAGGGTTCCGATCTTACCCGGAGAAATACCTTCTATCTTAGACGCTTTACTGTATAAGCCTTGTAACTGTTTTTTACTGAGGCTTCCGCGTTGCATGTATTGTTTATAAATGCTTATTATAAAAGAGGAGAGAGGAAACGCTTCAATGCAATCTTCGAGTATAATATTTATGATATCAATCTTTTGTCTATTGTCAGGCATATAAGCTATTAAGAAGGCAAATTTAAAAAATACATTTTTTAACGGGGTTAATTTTCCATACAAGAATGTACATGACATACATCTTTGTAAATTAAATTTTTTATAACGCAGGTTTTATAATTTTTTAACGTCTTATATTCTTAACCAACAAATTATAAGGTTATAATTACGCTGACACAGCGTTTAAAGCATGCTGTTTAATTGGGGTCTGTCTATTATCCCGCCTTGTTTTTATTTACATAATTATAATGTCTTCAACGGGCATGGTTTTTAACCTTATATTTTTTTAAACAAAATTATTTATTGAGCGTTGCACCTATTATTGATCTGATACAAATACGCCTGTCATTTAAAAAGAAAATTATTTACACCTGATGAAATTTTTACTCCTGCCGATTTTACTTTATTTTTTTTCTCTCACTGCAAAAGCACAAGTTGACCGGGAGCCGCTACCCGAAAACAATGCAGACGTTATGCACCTCAATACCGCTAATAAGATTTATGGTAAAGTGGTAGATCTTCAAAATAAGAAGCCGGTAGTGGCTGCTTCTATTCAATTAATGACGAGGGTTCCTGATAGTGGAAGCTCCCTGATGAGAGATTCGGTAATTGCTGCAATGTTGAGCGAGGCCAATGGAGACTTTAGTTTTGAACATGTGCCTGTTGCAGATAGTTTACATGTGATAATCTCCGCTGTAGGCTACAGCCCCTATTCAGCTTATGTTCCCTTTATCGGCGCATCCACTGATGTGGCCAATTCAAACACTGTAGAAAAGAATCTCGGTAATATTACCATGGCCCATATTTCTGAAACGCTTGACGAGGTAAAGATTGTATTAGACAAACCGGCTTTGCAAATGGGTATTGATAAAAAGATATATGATGTAGATAAAAGTATTACTTCAAAAGGTGGAACCGCTATTGATGTAATGAAAAATATTCCCTCCGTTTCTGTTGACGTAGATGGAAATATTGAATTGAGAAATTCTTCGCCAACGATATTTATTGATGGGAGGCCTACTATTTTAACGCTTGACCAGATACCATCAGACAATATTGATCGCATCGAACTTATTACGAATCCCTCTGCAAAATATGATGCCTCAAGCACCGGTGGTATTATCAATATTATTCTTAAGAAAAATAAGCGAACAGGTTTGAACGGACTGCTTTCTTTAGCGGCAGGTACGCAAGATATATTGTCGGGAAATGGTAACCTGAATTTGCGGCAAGGAAAGCTCAACTTTTTCCTTAGCGGAAATTACAATCAATCAGGTGGCAAATCAGACAGTAAAAGTTTCAGGCAAAATAAACACGATGGCATTGTAGAAAATTACTTTAATCAAAACTCAACCAACGAGCGTACACGAAAATTTACTTCTGCAAGGTTTGGCGTTGATTATTTTATTGATAACAGGAACACTTTAACAGCGTCGCAAGGCCTTGTGCAAGGCCGCTTCACGGGCGAAGAGGAACAGAAACAGGAGTATCTGGATAATACGAAGGAACTTGAAAAATATGGTAACCGGACATCCGACAGCCGCTTCCAATTTAACAGGTATAATACACAAGGAAACTTTACTCATAAGTTTCCAAAAGATGGTGAGGAATTAAATGCGAGTGTGGATGTTAGCTATGGTGATGTAAAAAATAATTCAAATATCTTAAACACCTTTTATCTAACAGATGGATCTCTGTACGAAGATCCGAACATAGTGCGGAACGATGGAACCAACAACAATAACCAGGTGACAGCAAAGATTGACTTTGTAAACCCGTTAAAGAATGATAACAAGATAGAAACAGGGTTACGCAGTTACACAAATAATTATAATAGTACATTTAATTCGTTTGCCTTAACCAATGGAGCCGAAATAAAATTGCCCCTTAGCAACAATTATAAATATACCGAGGTAGTAGACGCAGCTTATTTTACTTACACGGGTAAAATAAAAAGTATCGGTTACCAGGCAGGCATTCGTGGCGAATATTCAAAATTTACGGGGACACTTATCGATAGCGCCAGGTCGTTCGGATATGAATATCCTGATAAGCTTAGGAATATTTGGGATGCTCTTTTCCCAAGCCTTTACCTTTCTAAAAAGATAAATGATAACGAGGAAATACAATTAAATTATTCGCGACGAGTACGCAGGCCAAATTTCTGGCAACTAAATCCTTTCATTGACATCAACGACCCGCTCAATATTCAACAGGGTAACCCGGAATTGAAGCCGGAGTTCACCAACTCAATGGAATTCAATTACAGCAAGACTTTCAAAGACAGGAGTAATTTTCTTGGTGTGCTGTATTATCGAAATACACAACAGGATATTACGAGGTATAGCGATACAATATCTGCTGCGAAATTTCAACAATTAGACAACGCAGCCGTAGATCCCAACGCTATCTTAAATACTTTCATTAATGCGCAAAGCACTAACCGCTTTGGGCTCGAGCTTACACTTCAGCAAAAGCTTGGTAAAAATTTCGATGTGACACCTTCTGTAAGTATTGGCTATCGCAATGTGAAGGCAAGCGTACGGCAGCAGAACATCAGCAATGAGGGATTTAACTGGAGTACAAAATTTACTGCTAATTATAAAATAGAAGCAAACGAGCGTTCTGTTTTCAATAATCTTAGTTTCCAGGCAACCGGCGAATATGAATCGCCCCGGGTAATACCGCAGGGAAAAAGACTAGAACAATTTGATTCTGATTTAGCGCTAAAAAAAGATTTTCTCAAGAATAAAAAAGGCTCATTGACTTTCAGTATCAACGATCTTTTCAATACGCACAGGTACGGCGTAATCTACGATACAGAAAACTTCTACCAGGAATCTTATAGCCGGCGTAGCGTCAGAAGCTTTCGCATAACCTTTAGTTATAAGTTTGGAGACAGTGAATTTTCCCTTTTTAAAAAGAACCGGGACGACATTTCAAGGAATGATTAATAATTTGTGACGGGTGCTTTTGAGTTTGTCATCGTCGCCCTATCAAGCGAGTTACTTCTGTTTGCTCACATTATAGCGCCAGAAATAAAGTGACTAATCATATCATTTACTTTGAAAAATTAATGGAAAAAAAAGGTGTTTTACCTCTTTGTATTTCTTTTCAAAATCTGTAATTTAGTTCATCATAATTGCGGTCATTGTAATAGACCTTTATCCTTGCAACGTTTCGAAAATGTAAGGAGAGTGTTGACCCGCTTGCCTGCCTCTGCAAAAATCTTTAAGAAAGAATAAGTTAATTGTTGCATTCTAAACTACAACAATGAATACGAGACTTTTAGTTTGTTGTTCATCAAGGTAATGCTTATAAAACTGATACTTTATTTGGGAAATCTATACTAATCTATTTTTCACTCTTTTAATTTAAAGATAATGGCAACAATTATTATTAAGTGGGGCGATCCTCACAGCGGCCATCTGGAAATGTCAGATGGCGGCCATACGGATGCTAATCGCTCAGAAAGTATTACTTGGACGCTTGGTCAAAAATGTGGTGTTAAATTCATTTCAAACATCGACGTAAAAGCTCCATCTCCTATCAATATCATCTGGGAGAGAAAGCCTCACAGAATTGGTACTTCCGATAACTGGGAAGCCAAAATTCATAAAGACTCCCGTGATCATTCCGAATATAATTACTTCATATCCTGGATGCCGGCAGGTGCAGACCCGGACCCGGCGCATCCTATCAAAATATTTGATCCCAAAATCGCTGTCAAACCTGACAACAAATCGTTTTTGCAATTATTAATTATTGCTATAACATCGGCCTTAGCCGCAATATTTTCAATAATACTTTTTAATAAAAGGAGAAATATCAAATAGCAAAAATTCAATGCCTTTTTTGGCAAGGCTTATTATTGTTGACAGGCGCTTTTTTTGGACTATTTTATTTACTTTACAAAAAGATAGAACGTCAGTTTAACCGCATAAATTTTAAAAATGTCAAGCTATCAAATTCAAATATATTCTGGCAACACTACGAGTGGTCAACTAAAGATGTCAGATAATGGCACAACTCCCGTAAATAGGGGAGATCAGGTAATATGGTTTATAAATGGTGGAAATGTCAGATCATTTCATATTGTAGGAAAATCCCCTGGTAATATATTTACGAAAACTATTCCAACAAATAACACGACAACTTTAAGTTTAGATGTGAGTAGTACTGCACCATCCGGTGACTGGAACTATTCGATAATTTGGATAGACAATCTACTGGGGGGAGTACACACCTTTGATCCCAAAATTGCTGTAAACCCCAACTTCGATTTTGATGCTTTAATTTGGTTTATTGTAACTACGATCGGTTCTTTATTAGCAGTGAAATTTTTTCGTAAAAGATAGCGGTTTCGGTAGTATGCAAAGAAAGATTTTGCAGGGTATGGAGCATTATTTAAATTAGTTACACAAAAATATTTTACCGCCTTAAATTGCATATAGTATAAATAAGATTACGAACTATGATCTCATCTACCTCCTTATTGAAAATCCCGGGTTACATCTTCAGACTATTGCCAGGTAATGCTTTTGCAGGTATAGTTATGTGTAAAAAAAAACTTGTCTTTTTATTATCAGCCTTTGCTGGCTTTCAATCTCCAGTGTTTCTGCGCAGGATCAAAAATTAGCAGATAGCCTTGCCCGCATCTATCAACAGGATACCGTAAAAGATTCCGCCCGATTGAGGTTGTTATTGAACCTATCTTTTAACGAAGTGACTGATTTAAGAAAGGCATTAAAGTATGCCGAAGAATTAATCAGTGAATCCCGATTAGCCCGGGACGATAAATATCTTCGTTCCGGTTATTTCCTCAAGGGAACAAAAAAGAGATTGCTCGGTAACCTCGATGAGGCATTAGATGCTTTCTTTAAGAGCGCAGAATTAGCTAAAAAATTACATTATCTCCGCGGCGAGGCAGATGCTTACAGCGCGATTGGCGACATCTATTCTGTGGGCGACAATCATCCGACTGCGATGCAATATTACAGTAAAGCTATCGCGCTGTTGAGGCAGTCCAACGATTCTACAAGCCTGGCTTCTGCGCTCTTTAACGCAGGAGACGAATTTCGCAAAGTAAAAAGTTTTGATTCCGCTCTTTTATATTTCAAAGAAGCAAAATTTATTTTTGAAAACGCTAATAATTTAAGTGGAAGAGGCTATAGCCTTGGAGGCATTGGCATGGTGTACGCAAACATTGGAAAAAATGATCTTGCTTCAAAAGACTTAACAGAAGCAATACAAATACTGGAAGGGATGCAGGATTATTATCCCGTCTGCGATTATCTTAATTCTTTGGCTGATGTTTACTTGAATAATGGAGATTGGAAGAGGGCGCTGGATTATGCGTTAAAAAGCTTGCAACTGGCAGAACAATATGAACTTAAAGAGCAGATAAGAGATGCTAATTTTAAACTGTCAAACCTATATGAAAAATCCGGGGATACTAGCCAGGCTTATCAGCATTATAAAACTTACATCGCTTATCGTGATAGTGTAAATAATATAAAATCTGTGCAAAAAATGGCAGACTTGCGGTACGATTACGAAGTTTCCCAGAAACAGGCTGAAGTAAATTTACTTAACAGGCAAAAGAAATTACAACGCGTTCTTTTATACGCATCGCTTTTTGTATTGGGCGTAATTATAGTGCTTGCTATCATTTTGCTGCGATATTATAAGCAAAAGCAAAAGGCTTACACACTTCTTAGCAAGGCTAAGATAATTACAGAAGAGCAACGTGATCAAACAAACAAAGCGATTGAAAAATTAAAGGGCGCACAGGCGCACCTTGTTCAATCAGAGAAGATGGCATCTCTCGGCGAACTTACAGCCGGCATTGCGCATGAAATACAAAACCCGCTAAACTTTGTAAACAATTTCTCGGAAGTAAATGCAGAACTCGT
>JALYYM010000331.1 GCA_030946565.1 Bacteroidota bacterium
TGGAAAGTCAATAAAAGACAATTGTTTCATCTCATTGCTCTGTGATATTTGTTTGGGTAAATCAGTTATTCTTTTAATCGCCACAACCTTTCCCATAGCGTTCCATTGGATAGGTCCTGGTTACCACAATAGTACCCACGCTATCCGTTATAGAACCATTTATTTTCTTAAAGGCCATTGTAATAAAGAATATTTTCGCAATCAACTTTTTTAATGAATGGCTGAAAATAAATTGTCACAAAAGCAAGTGCTGCTAATGGCCGTAGCGGGCGGTGTTGCTGTGGCAAACATTTATTACAATCAACCCATCTTAAAAGATATCCAGGAATCTGCCCATGTTACAGAATCACAAGCGGGCGCCATTTCTTTTTTATCGCAGGCCGGTTACGGACTGGGATTATTTTTCATCACACCGCTGGGCGATAAGATCAATAGAAAAAAACTTACGCTTATCTTATTGCTGCTTTTATGTATCCCTCTTTTAGTAATGGCATTTATGCAAAATATTTATGTACTGTGGGCGGCCAGTTTTTGCATTGGTTTATTTTCCGTGGCTGCACAGGTTATACTTCCGCTGGCAGCATCGCTGGACAGGGTAAGTACAGGAAGCACTGTCGGTAAAATTTTTAGTGGCATTCTTATCGGGATATTAGCTGCAAGAGTATTAAGCGGATTCGTTGCCAACTACCTTGGATGGCACGCCGTGTACATGATCGCCTGCGGATTGGTGCTCATCATTTTTATTCTTTTATATAAATATTTGCCTGAAGGCGAAAGCAACTTCAGCAGCAATTATTTGCAATTATTAAAATCAACATTATTGCAGGTAAAACGATTTTCTGTGTTGCGTATTTCGTCTGCGATTGGCGCATTAATGTTTGGCGTATTTTGTTCCTTCTGGACCAACCTTACTTTTCATCTTAGCGGAAAGCCTTTTAATTATTCACCAGATCAAATCGGAATGTTTGGCGTCGTAGCGATTGGCGGAGCATTGGCTGCACCATTATTTGGAAGGTCTGCTGATAAAGGAAAAGCACGGCACTCACTTTTAATCGCGATGTTGCTTGTATTCGTTAGCGTTACCGCCATGCATTTTTTTTCAACTTCTTTAATTGTATTAATCGCCGGAATTTTTATTCTCGATGTAGGTGTGCAAGCCGTGCAGGTTACTAACGTTGCAAGAATCTATAGCTTAGATGAAAAATCAAACAGCCGCATCAATACTATTTATATGACTTGTTATTTTATCGGCGGAGCAGGTGGTACGGCGTTAGGCTTGTATTGCTGGCATGTGGGTGGTTGGTCATTGTCCACCTGGCAAATGATCGCTTTCAATGTAATTGCATTGATTATTTTACTATTGAATTTTAAAAAAAGTAAATCGCGAAAAGAAAGCTGATGTATTAAAAGAATAAGACAATTTTATTTAAAATTTTTAAAATCGCTGCGGCTATTATACGCCGGGTGATGCATAATCGCCCACGCTATATCTACGGACTTTATAAAAAATACCGGTAAAAATAAACACAAGTTAGACTATCAAAAAATAGAGGAACAGAAATGCTTCGATAGTTTCAAAGGCATTACCACCAATGCCAAAGATGTAACACCGGCAGGCTCTTCAAAAGTATAACCCAGGTTGCAGCTAACCAGGCAGAAATGCAGCACTGCGAAGGGTTTCAATTTTTTTCAGTGGCGGTTTGTGTACTACAAATTTAATTTGCTTAAATGGTTTTGGCTTTTGTCCCTTTAAGGCACCATACATCTGCTTCAGGTCTTCTTATGGCTCAGTACATCTTTTTATTTGTACACTAATCTGCTGCCGGATCTATGCCAGGTTTTTATGGTTTTTTCGATGATCAAAGGGTAGCCAGATACAAAACACGGAACCCCTATCATCAATGCTGGTAACCCATATTTTACCGCCAAGTCTTTTAATTATTTCCGAGGAAATATATAAGCCGATGCCCATCCCGGGAAAGGTAGACTGGCTCTCACCAGTAACCCTGTAAAATTGCTCAAAAACTCTGTGCTGGGTCTCCGGGGAAATGCCTATTCCGAAATCCTGTATGCACAACTCTACACCGTCCTTTTTCAACTCTGTACTTACAACAATTCTGTCAGCTTTTGGTGAATATTTTATAGCATTGGAGATAAGGTTGTTTACTACCTGGCTAAGTTTTTCCTTATCGCCGAATATCTGTACATTTTCACCGGCAATGTTTTGGATTATATGGGTCATGCTTGTGCTTTGCATATCCTCAACAATTCCTTTTACAAATTCATTGAAATCAAAAAAGGTTTCTTTATACATCAATAAGCCTTTTCGTATTTTGGTAAAATCAAGCAACTCGACTATCAGCGTACTAAGCCTATCTATTTGATTACTCATTTTCCTGACTATTCCTAAAGTGCTTAAATCGCCATTTTGTTGCAGCATCATTTCTGCAATTTGTCCATAAGCCTTAATAGTGGTAACAGGTGTTTTAAGTTCATGGCTGGCCATAGAAAGAAAATTGTCTTTCAGTTTTTCTTCATCTTTTATTTTTTGTATTTCGGTGGTAACACCTATCCACATTTTAATATTTCCGTTTTCATCTCTCACCGGCGAAGCACGGTTCAGGTTCCATATATATTCACCTTCTTTATTCAAAAATCTCATTTCCATTTCTAAATCAATTCCT
>JALYYM010000339.1 GCA_030946565.1 Bacteroidota bacterium
ACAAGAGAAGGCGCTCCCCTTATATTATCTTTCAAAGTTGGCCGCATATTTTAGAAATACTTTCTAATACTTTTTTGGGAAAATGAATTGGTTTGGCTCAAATTTGCAGCCATGATAAATTTTGAGAGATTTGAATTGAGCAATGGTTTAAGAGTGATAGTGCACGTGGACAAAAGCACACCGATGGCTGTGCTTGATGTAATATATGATGTAGGCGCACGCGACGAAAACCCTGATCAGACCGGCTTTGCGCATCTTTTTGAGCATCTTATGTTTGGTGGCAGTACTCACATTCCCTCTTACGATGAAGAGTTGCAAATGGCTGGTGGAGAAAATAATGCTTATACGACCAATGACGTTACCAACTATTATATTCAACTTCCTGCGGAAAATCTTGAGACGGCTTTCTGGCTGGAAAGTGATCGGATGCTTTCGCTGGCGTTTGATGAAAACTCTCTTGAAGTGCAGCGAAAAGTTGTGTGCGAAGAATTTAAAGAACACTACATCAATAAACCTTATGGGGATGTGTGGCATAAGATGCGGGAGCTGGCTTATAAAGTTCATCCTTATAAATGGATGACAATTGGCAAAGAGCTAAGTCATGTGGAAAACGCACAATTGCAGGATGTGAAAAATTTCTTTTTTAAACATTATACACCAGCAAACGCCATACTAACGGTAGCGGGTAACGTTTCTGCGGAGCAGGTAAAAATGCTTGCAGAAAAATGGTTTGGAAATATTCCCGCAGGGGAAAAATATATAAGAAATATTGCACAAGAGCCGGAACAAACAGCCGCTCGCCAACTGGAGGTGATAGCAAGTGTCCCGTTGGATTCATTGTATAAAGCCTGGCACGTAGCTTCACGATTGGACAAAAGATATTATACTACAGACCTCATTACAGAAATCCTGGGTGAAGGAGCATCCTCAAGATTATTTCACAGCCTTGTAAAGAAGCAACAACTTTTCAGCAGCATTCAATGCTCTCACTTGGGAAGCGTAGATGCAGGCCTGCTTTATATTTCAGGAAAGCTAATTAAAGGAACAGATATGAAAGTGGCCGAAAAGGCAATAGACGATGAACTTGCAAAGATAAAATCAGAACCAGTAAAGCAATCAGAATTAGAGAAGGTAAAAAACAAGACCGAAAGCATGATTGCCTTTGAAGACATCAGCCTTATGAACCGTGCCAATAGCCTGGCAACTTATGAGCTGTTAGGAGACGCAAATTTGATGAACACAGAATTAGAAAAATATCAGTCTGTAACAGTGGAGGAAATACAAAGAGAATGTAACAGAATATTTACTGAAAGTAACAGCAACACGCTTTACTACCGGTCGAAGAATTAAATGTAATTTTGGAAAAAATAAGAAATGTCCACTCAGAATCTACAGCAACGGGTAACTAATATAACAAAGGAATTATCGCTTGAGGATGCAAGCAATATATTTTATGAAATCATTCTGCAGAAAAAATTAGAAGAGTCTGAAAAGGATGTTGAAGCCGGTAAAATATATTCTACTGAACACGCAAAAGAAAAATTGAAAAGATGGTTCAGCTAGTATGGTCTGAAAGGGCCATAAAAGACTTGAATTCCATAGGCGAATACATTGCAATAGATTCGGAACAAGCGGCAAAAAAATTTATACAACAACTTATAGAAAAGGTAAATATACTTTCGCTACATCCCGGTAAGGGCCGTCCAATTCCCGAACGCATTCCTGGAAATTACAGGCAAATATTATACAAAAGCTACCGAATTATATACCGGCAAGAAAAGGAAACTGTTATTATTTCTTCGGTGTATCACCAGAAAAAAATATTACTAAAAATTTGATTAAAAAATGATATTAGATAGAACCATTGCCCCTCCGATAAAAGATGCCATAGAATTCAATCTCATACTGAAGCCATATCAACAATTCAATCTTAAAAATGGCGCCCCGGTTTTCTATATTAATGATGGTACGGAAGAAGTGGCCATGATAGAATTTGTTTTCTCAGCCGGTAATTCCTTCGAAAATAAAAACCTTGTTGCATCGGCAACCAATTATCTTATCAGGAATGGAACTTCTAAACTCACAGCGCTTCAGATTAATGAGCATTTTGAATATTATGGTGCGCATTTAAACCGCAGTTGCCAAAATGAAACTTCTACCATTACACTGCATTGTCTTTCGAAGCATTTAAAAGAAGTCTTGCCGGTGATAAGAAGCATTATAACAGATTCGGTATATCACATGCAAGAGCTCGAAATTTTTCAGCAAAACAGCATTCAACGCCTTGCTGTGAGTTTGCAAAAATGTGATGTGGTAGCTAACCGGACTATTGATAAATTATTATACGGGCCTGATCACCCTTATGGAAGAATGAGCAGTGCAGAGGATATACAAGCAATTACCCAACAAGACCTGCAGGATTTTTTCAAACATTTTTACGTCAATGCAAAATGCATCATTTTCGCGGCAGGCAAACTTCCGGCAGATTTCGAAGGCCAGCTTAATCAACATTTTGGTGATTTAAAAATGAATGAGAATTTACCGGAAGTAATGCACAAGCCGGAAATGGCCACGGAAAAAAAGTTAAAAATAATAAACGACCTAAATGGTGTGCAGGGCGCCATACGCATAGCACGGCCATTCCCTAACAGGCATCATCCTGATTTTAAAAAGGCTATGGTATTAAATGTCTTATTCGGTGGCTTCTTTGGTTCAAGGCTTATGAGCAACATCCGCGAAGAAAAAGGTTATACGTATGGCATTCATAGCTTCCTGGAAAACCATTTGCACCAAAGTGCCTGGGTCATAAGCACAGAGGCCGGTAAAGATGTTTGCGAAGACACTGTAGAAGAAGTTTATAAAGAAATGAAAATATTAAGAGAAGAACTTGTAGATGAAGAAGAGCTTCTTTTGGTAAAAAATTATATGATGGGTATAAATCTTGGCGACCTCGACGGGCCTTTCCAGGTAATTGCACGATGGAAAAGCCTTATTATAAACGGGCTTGATGAAAACTATTTTTACGATTATATCAACACCGTAAAAAATCTCTCTGCAAAAGAGATCATTGATCTTTCTAATAAATATTTTAACCCTGAAGAATTTTTTGAATTAGTGGTAATTTAAGTAGGTTTAAAGAAAAAATTTTTTATGAAATTTATTATCCGCCTGCTAATAACGGCTGCCGTTGCTTACGGCCTTTCCATGATTCTCACGCCACATATTCGCATCAATTCATTTGTTACTGCATTGATTTTTGCTTTAGTACTGGCGGTTTTAAACGCTATAATAAAGCCAATATTAATTATACTCACCCTTCCAATAACCATTCTCACTCTCGGAATTTTTCTCCTTGTTATAAATGTATTAATGATATTGCTGGCAGGTAAATTTGTATCAGGCATTCACATTGAAGGATTTTTGTGGGCTTTTATTTTTGGCCTTTTATTATCCATCCTATCTTCTGCTCTTGTAAATTTTGAGAAGAAATTGAAATAAACGTTAACCGTTTCTTCTTTTTTATTTACCGTTGAATAGTGGAAATTTGCAGCATGCAATTCAACAGAAACGCTCTCCCCGAAGAAACATTGATTGAGCTCTATAAAAAACTTCTTCTCCCCAGGATGATTGAAGAGAAAATGTTGTTGCTGCTGCGGCAGGGGAAAATTTCAAAATGGTTTAGCGGCATAGGCCAGGAGGCCATATCAGTTGGCGCAGCTATGGCTTTGTTGCCTGATGAATGGATAATGCCGCTTCACAGAAATCTTGGTGTTTTTACTTCCCGTAATGTGCCACTATTAAAACTTTTCAAACAATGGCAGGGGGAGGAAGATGGGTTTAGCAAAGGACGTGAACGCAGCTTTCATTTTGGATCCAGGGAGCATTTTATTTGCGGTATGATATCACACCTCGGCCCACAGCTGGCAATCGCAGATGGAGTTTCATTGGCTTACAAAATAAAGAAAGAACAAAAAGTATCCCTCGCTTTTTCCGGAGAAGGCGGCACCAGCGAAGGTGATTTTCACGAGGCTTTGAATGTCGCTTCTGTATGGGATCTTCCCGTAATTTTTGTGATAGAAAATAACGGCTATGGCCTAAGCACGCCTGTGCGTGAGCAATACCGTTGTAAAAATATTATTGATAAAGCCATTGGCTATGGAATGGAATCTATTCAAATTGATGGTAATAATATATTGTCAGTATATGAAACGATAAAGGGCGTTAGAGATTTTTGCATCACTAACCAGAAGCCCTATCTCGTGGAATGCATGACCTTTCGCATGCGTGGCCACGAAGAATCCAGTGGCGTAAAATATGTGCCACGTGAACTGTTTGAACAATGGATCGAAAAAGATCCGATAAAGAATTACGAACGATTTTTAATTGAAGAGAAAATTTTGACGAACCTGGAAATCGCCGGCATCCGTGATGCGATAAAAGAAGAAATAAAATCACTGTCACCCGATGGGGAAAAGAAAGTTACCATAACAGTAAATTCGCAAAAAGAATTGGAAGATGTGTATGCTCCTTTTTGTCACCAACCGGTGTCCGCTGCGAAGCAAAGCAGGTTTACCAACTCACCATCTGTGGCGGCTTCAGCAGTAAAAGAGCTTCGCTTCATAGATGCAATATCCGAGGCGCTTCGCCAATCTATGGAGCAATACCCGAATCTTATTTTGATGGGCCAGGACATAGCAGAATATGGCGGCGCATTTAAAATAACTGAAGGTTTTGTAAATGATTTTGGGAAAGAAAGAGTACGAAATACGCCGCTCTGCGAAAGTGCAATTGCAGGTACTGCCTTAGGCTTAAGCCTTGAGAATTTTAAGAGCGTAATGGAGATGCAATTTGCAGATTTTGTAACTGTTGGTTTTAACCAAATCATAAATAACCTTGCCAAGCTTTACTACCGGTGGGGTCAAAACGCAGATGTGGTAATTCGCATGCCAACAGGTGCAGGTGTAGGCGCAGGGCCTTTTCACAGCCAAAGTAATGAAGCGTGGTTTGTACACACGCCGGGATTAAAAGTGGTTTATCCCTCTTCTCCAAATGATGCAAAAGGGCTGCTGATAGCCGCGATAAAAGATCCAAACCCGGTTATGTTTTTCGAGCACAAGGCTTTGTACAGAAGTATTTCCGGCCCCGTACCTGTTGATTATTATGAAATTGAAATTGGCGAGGCACGGCAAGTGCGTACAGGCCACGACGTTAGTATAATCACTTATGGCATGGGTGTTATATGGGCGCAGGAATATGCTGATGCAAACTCAAAAATTTCTTTTGATATTCTTGACCTTAGGACTTTAATGCCTCTCGATTATAAAGCAATAAGAGCATCCGTTAATAATACAGGAAAAGTGTTGGTACTGCATGAGGACACGCTCACAGGCGGTATAGGTGGTGAGATTGCCGCGTGGATCGCACAAAATTGCTTTGAATTTTTGGATGCACCTGTCATGCGTTGCGCTTCATTGGACACACCTGTGCCTTTTAATATTGAACTGGAGAAAAACTTTTTAGCAAAATCAAGGCTGGATGAAATGGTGCAGAAACTAATAAATTATTAATGAGCATCAAATGCTTTCTACAGTGGAGAATCAATCTCCCGTATGTTCAACAAGAATAATCTCGCCGCGAACTTGTGAAAATACTGCGCACCTGTTAAAGCTATTCAACTATACCTTAACATTTAACGCCTGGTGATGTAATGAGTACTCAATCGTGGCACAATTTTGTCACCACTTGTACCAGAATCCTATAATTACCGTTTTATAGATAATTATAACTTAAACTAAAATAAATAAATGAAGCTTAAATTAAACATTATGAAAAATATAATACTTGCTTTTGCACTAGTCACGACTTTTGCCGCTTGCAAAAACAAGCAAGATGATGCCAGGAACATACAATTAATGTCTGACTCCAGTGCCTATAGTAACGACATGTATTCTGACACGAGTAATATGGAAATTGCAACAGAACCAGTACCTGTAAGTGTAAGGCCACATAGTGTAACCTCGGGGACATCCACAAAGGCTACCACAACAAGGACTACTAAAACTACGCCCTCCAACAATAACGGGACACAAACAACAACCACGCAAACAACAACTGCTAAAAAAGGGTGGAGCAGTGCAGCGAAAGGCGCAGTAATTGGCGGCGGCGTAGGAGCTATTGGTGGGGCAATCATCAGTAAGAAAAAGCCTGTTCAAGGCGCCATCATAGGCGGTGTGGCAGGCGCAGCCGGTGGGTATATAATTGGGAAAGGCATTGATAAGAAAAAAGGCCGCTAATTTTTTCTATAATCTATAATAAAGTCTTAAAGCCTTTCATTTATTCAATAGAATATTTGAAAGGCTTTACTATTTACTCCGCTACTTCTTATAAAATATTTTTACTGCCTCTTTGAAGCTGTTTTTTATCCTTTTATATTTCGGTAATGGATAAACGCATTTTTGGAAAATTACTTCGCGAAGAGTTAATCACCCAATCAGAATTTGAAAAAGTAGAATTGCAAGAGCATGAGCCTGTATCTGTTCATTGGGACCTGCGTA
>JALYYM010000344.1 GCA_030946565.1 Bacteroidota bacterium
CATAAACCATTGGGTTTAAAAATCCGGATTTCCCTTTTAATACTTCGTCATGCGCTACCATATTTTTATCAAGCCATGGATAAATATCGGTGCGGTGCCCAAATACAATTGCAAGAATCACTATCAGCGTAAGGACTCCCATCACCGGCACCAGTGTAGAAAGAGCATCAGCAACCCGGCGCATAGCAACCTGCCAGCCACCCATGGCCAACGTGGTGATGCCTATAAAAAACGTGCTTACGTTTACAAGCATTAGCCAAAAAAGACTGTTTTGAAGCATCACCGCCCAGAACCTCGTTGCGTTTACGTTATCACCATTGGCGCCTGCTGCGGGATTTAAAAATATAACCCCACATATAAGTGTAAGCAAGCCGATAATCATTAGCCCGGCTGACCACATTTTATATCCCGCCGGTGTTTCATACTGATTATTCATTAATTTTCTTTTTATAGTAAACTATTGTCTTTTGGTTGATGATGAATCTATTGCCGCTATTTTAGCATGTACTGAATCAGCCACCGCACTTGTTCCTTTATTTTGTCTTGATTTTACGTACTGTATCACCATCCAGCGCTGTTCTCTTGTTAATTGGGAAGCATAGCTTCCCATATTGCCCTTACCATAGGTTACCGAATGAAACATTGTACCAACGGGCATTTCAACATATTGCGGTAACGTAAGATTAGCGACTGCGGGTATTTTACCACCAGTAGCCAAAGGCCCTTGTGCATCAATGTTAGGTCCGTGACAGATAGCACAATTAATATTAAATAAGCGTTGCGCTTCGGCCATCTGTACTGTATCAAGCTGCGGCAAAGGATCCTTCACCTGGGCACTCATTTTATATCCGTTGGAATCATCTGGTAAGGTGTAAGGAAAAAGGTCACCTCTTCTTATGGTTCCCTCCACAGGATATTCTATATAATTAATACCTTCTGCTTTTAAATTATTCTCTGCATAAGCTTCGTACGCACGGCTATAGGCCATATCAGGCATGTAAGTTTTACCAGGCTCCCGCTTACTATCGCAACTTTCTATCACTGTAATAAGAAATATTACTAAAGTAAACGCAAAAAGAATTTTTATTTTTTTCATATTTCTATAATAATCTCCGTCAAAAATTGAAATTCTAAACTTCCTCATAACTTATCACTCACAACTAATAACCTACCTCCATAACTAATAACCTACCTCTTCAGTATTATAAAGTTTCTGGGTTTTATCATACCTGCCAAACCACCAGCCGTCTTCTGCTTCCTGTACATTTATTTCAAAAGCACCGTTGGTTTGTAAAAAGCTTTGCACCTCAACTTCGTTTGTATTTGAAGTACACTCAATTACCATTACAAAAAGATCGTCAGTTGCTCTCGGGTGAAAATGATGTTTCTTCACCCCGGGCATTATCTTACAAAGCCAGCAAAAAGTGTACACCATACCTACTGCGGATAATAATACCGTAAGTTCAAAGGTTATTGGAATAAATGCGGGCAAAGAAAAGTGGGGCTTTCCGCCAAAGTTAAGCGGCCAATCCGTTGTGAATATCCATCCCATCCCTCCTACAGCTATTGATGTTCCTGTCACTCCAAAGATGAAACCCATAGTGTGCAAACTTGTCTCCCTTAATCCCATCGCATGATCTAACCCATGAATAGGGAAAGGCGTATAAACGTCATGAATTTTATAACCCGCTCTCCTTACATTTTTAATGGCAGGAAATAAAACTTTTTCATCATCAAAACAGCCAACAACAAATTTTTTTATCATACCCAAACCCCTAAAGGGGCTTTGTGCCTTACATTCAATGTGAATTAAGACTGGTTAAAAATATTTAATTCATTCTTCACTAAGCCCTCCCTTTGGGTCCCGATAGCAATCGGGATAGATGGGCATTACCTTTTAATGGGCATGCTCCACTTCTTCTATATAGAATTTCTCACTGTCTAATTTCTCAGTTTCCGTCATTTTCTGCTTATAGTTTTCGCCGGTTGTTTTTAATATTGCTTTAATTTCCGCTACAGCGATAACAGGAAAATATTTTGCAAAAAGAAAATAACAAGTAAAAAATAATCCAAATGTTCCCAGGAAGAATCCTACTTCCCAAATTGATGGGCTATAATAAGTACTCCAGGAAGAAGGTATGTAATCCCTATAAATAGAGGTAACAATAATTACGAAACGCTCAAACCACATACCTACATTTATTAATACCGACATGAAAAAGGTAAAGGTGACATTCCTTCTTAATTTCTTTGACCAAAAAATCTGCGGAGATACCACGTTGCAAAACATCATTCCGTAAT
>JALYYM010000370.1 GCA_030946565.1 Bacteroidota bacterium
TTAAGCAAATTGAAGAAGCGAAAGTGGATGTAAAAACAGTAGAAGGCACGAAAGATCTTGGGATAGTTGCTCCACCTGTTGAAGATAAAGGAACGCAAGTAGTAGCTGCTCCTGTTGAGAAGAAAGAAGATGAAGATAAAGTTTTTACTAAGGTGGAAATTGAGGCTCAATTCCCTGGCGGAGCAGGTGCCTGGACGAAATATGTTACGAGAGCGATTTCTTCAAACATTGACGAATTTACCGAAGGTGATTATGGAACTTGCGTAGTGAAGTTTATCGTTAGCAAAGATGGATCTATTAGTAATGTAGAAGCAACGACCATGAAGGGTACCAAACTGGCAGAAATAGCTACAAATTCAATCAGAAAAGGGCCGAAGTGGACCCCCGCGCAGCAAAATGGGCGTTATGTAAATGCTTACCGTTTGCAACCAGTTACGCTCACCAACCCTGACCAGTAAATAAAAAAGTATTATCAGTTCCCGAAGAGACGCATTTGTGTCTCTTTTTTTTTAATCCCTGCTCCCGCGGGGTTTGGGAGGCTTTATCTTTACACGATGTATGGAAAACTTTCGGGCTGGGATGATACTATTGTTGCTGTAGCGACTCCTCCAGGCATTGGAGCTATAGGAGTAATACGCGTCAGTGGAAAAAAGGCATTTGAAATAATCAATAAACTATTTCCTTCAAAAGATCTTTCAAATCAGCCTGCCAATACCTTACATGTAGGATTTATAAGAGAAGGGAAAAATGTTTTAGATGAGGTGGTAGTTTCCTTGTTTAAAGCCCCTTCCTCCTACACAGGTGAGAACGTTATTGAAGTAAGTTGTCATGGCTCGCCTTATGTGCAGCAGCAAGTACTCAATGCAATTATCCAGAATGGGGCCAGGCTGGCAAAGGCAGGCGAATTTACACAACGGGCGTTTCTTAATGGCAAACTCGATCTTACACAGGCCGAAGCCGTGGCAGATTTAATTGTAAGCAATACTTCTGCCTCTCAAAATGTGGCATTAAAAAATATGCGTGGAGGCTTTTCTGATGTATTAAAAGAAATGAGAGAAAGGCTGATTCAGTTTTCTGCTTTAATTGAGTTAGAACTTGATTTTGGCGAAGAGGACATTGAATTTGCTGATCGTAAAAAGTTCAATGAACTTTTAAGAGAATTGGACAATACGGTAAGTAATTTACTTAATTCATTTCAACTTGGAAATGTAATAAAGAACGGCGTTAGTGTAGCAATTGTGGGCAGCCCTAACGCCGGTAAATCAACTTTGCTTAACACATTGCTCAATGAAAACAGGGCTATCGTGAGTGAAATAGCAGGAACCACCCGGGATACCATTGAAGAAGTAATCAATATAAACGGAATTCTTTTCAGGCTTATTGATACTGCAGGAATTCGGGAACACTCGCTGGATGTTATTGAAAATATTGGCGTTTCAAAAAGCAGGGAAAAAATAAAACAGGCAGATATTGTTTTGTATTTGTTTGATATAAATTCTATAGTGGATAAAGATTTTCATATTTTTTTAGATTCTGTGAAAATAGAAAACCCCAATGTGATTTCTGTAATAAATAAGATAGACGATATCGGGAACTCTTTATTAAGTGAAAAAAAAGAAGTGTATAAAGAGAGCATCTTCATTTCTGCTAAATTGAAAACAGGCATTGAGGAATTAAGGGATAGATTATTTTCCATGGCATCAGGAAATGTAATGCTCACGGAAAACATTGTGGTAACTAACGCCCGCCACTATGCTTCTTTGAAGGAGATAAAATCTTCACTCAATGATCTTCACAAGGGAATTGAAAATAATCTAACCTCTGATCTCTTATCTCCTGACATTCGACGGTGCCTGCATTATCTTGGCGAAATAACAGGCGAAATAACCAATGAAGATATGCTCGATTATATTTTTAGTAAATTTTGTATCGGAAAGTAAATGCCGTATTTATTAGTGTTTATCTTATCGTGATTGTCCTTCAACTGTAAGTTCTTTATTCACATATACACCGGCTTTTGCACCTTCGGCGGCTGCAACCACTACAAAGTGCATATCCTTTGAAAGATCGCCAGCAACGTATAACCCGGGAATATTTGTCTGCTGCGATTTATTAGTAAGGGCTATTTTATTTTTGCCGGTATTGCATCCCAGGCTTTCAACCAGGTGGCATTGCACATCATAACCATTTGAAAAAAACAATGCTTCACAAACAGATTTTTCACCATCTTCAAAAACGATATTTTTTAGTTGTGCGCCACTTCCTTCAAATGAACTAATTGATTTTTGCACAACCTCAATTTCATTTTTTGTTATTAGATCGCGGTATTTTTTTGTAAGATATTTTTTCCCATCGGTGTATAAAGTAATTTTTTTACTCCACGCTTTTAGCAACAAAGCAACATCAATTCCGTCAGGGGTAGTGGAGTACACCCCGATTGATTTTCCCTTGTTTTCCCACCCATCGCAATAGGGACAATGGTAGATGGATGTGCCGTAAAATTTATCTATTCCTTTCACTTCGGGTAGCCGGTCAGTTAAGCCTGTGGCGAGTATTAATTTTTTTGAGTAATAAATATTTTCATCGCAATCTTTCACAACAAAAATTTCCTTTTCATTTTTTTTTGCATGTTTTACTTCTACCTCCTTTATATGTACGCCATATTTTTTTAATTCCTCTTGACTGATCTTCAAAAATTCGGCGGGTGAAATATCATCGCGGGTGAGATAGTTGTGCATACCATGCGAGTGCCGGTTACGTTGCTGCCCATGATCGAATAATAAAACTTTTCTCATACATCTTCCCAATACTACTGCAGCATTAAGGCCGGCGGGGCCACCGCCAATAATTATTACATCATATATATCCATAAAAAAAGCCCTTATTTGAGAATAAATAAAAGAGAGCAAAAATACGCGAATTGCTTACCAATGATTTTTTTTGAAATTTATTGAAGCATCACTGGCTCGAGGTATTGCAACTTTGCAATAGAAAAATATTGAATTTTGTTTTTATCTAAAAAAGTTATTAGCACTTCCGGCTCTTTTAGTTCTGAAGGTTTATTGAAATTTTTATTAGTAGAAGAAATCATTTCGCCCACATTAATTTGCCAGAGGGAAAGTTTGTTGCGGGTTACGCTGTCCTCACGGTGCAGGCTAAACGAATCTGCCGCAATTGCCAGGGGTATATCTTTTATTTTTTCAAACGTTGCCGAATATTCAATGCCTTTTATCCATACATTTTTTACCTGGGGGTTTGCAGAATCTTTTGTTTCAAAATAAATAAAATATTTTACCCCGGCGGTGACTTGCTTTTTAGTAACAGTACCATCCTCATTGAGACTGACTCCTTTTTTTACGCCAGGCATTATACTTCTTGCAAAAGCATATCCCCTGATAATTTTATTGGATTGCGAGCAACTCTGTGCCGCCAATAATATGCAGCCTGCGAATAAAATAGCGGTTACGTTCATTCAATATATTTTTGCTGAAACGTGCGCCAGGATTGATTAATACTTTACAAACTTCCTGGTGTATTCATATTTATTATCGGTGCTGGTAATTTTTAAGATATAAGCGCCTGCAGCAAACCGCGAAACATCTATTTGCCCACTTGCATAACCAACCGTATTTGAGTAAACCAACTGCCCTGTTATATTATAAATCCTTATAGCTATTTGATTTACACCGGTAATATTTCCTACACCAAGAAACAAGTATTGGTGTGTGAGGGTAGGGTACAGGCTTTGAATAAAAGTGTTCCCTGGTACGGGTGCGCCATTACCGTTCGGTATGAAATTAGGTGTTCCTATGTTGGCATAAAACATTCCATTACCATGAGTGCCTACGAGCAAAGTATTATCCTGCGGGCGGTAATCAAGTGTAGTAATAAGAGCCATTCCTAATACAGCATCACCTTCACGTTCCCAATTTACTGAGGCTGCATTAATATTGGTAGTACTGTAAAGCCCGACTGATGTTCCTACGTAATATTCAGTCGCTGCATTACCGGAAGCATCCTTCTTCACTATTATCATACAACTTCTCACAGATGGGAGGGTTAAATTTCCTTCTGCATTTTTCCAGGTTGGCACGGCACCTTTTGCGTTTTTTGAATACCATATATTAGTGGTGCCATAGTTTGACACCACTACCATTACTTCATTATCATCATTTGGATTAACTGCAATATCGGTAATATTCCCTTGCAGGCCCACAGGCGTAATATCTAATGGTACTGCTGTGACAGCGGCGTTTCTTGGATCATTTAACCGGAATACCTGGCCCCCGGAAGTGCCGATATATAATACATGATCTGTAGTGTAGGGCCCACGGCTTAGCTCAAATGCCCTGATAGAAATGTCGGTGCCCATTGGGTTAGCTGAATTAATAGCTGATGCTATGCCGGTTAATTCTTCCCATGTTGCAGGCGTAACCGTAGAGGCATGTTTCGTACGGAATACGCGGTTATAATTTGCATAATACAAGTCTTCTGTATTATCAAAATCCGTTTTGAAATACGTCACGAAATCACCGAAGCCAACTTCAGGATTTGCGGTAAGCCCCGCGGGAACAATAGAAACAAAATTATTGGTTATGTCCCTGGTAAGGCTGCCAAATTGCGATGAAAAATATACGGTAAATTCACTATTCGTTACTGACGCGATTGAAACCGAAGCGCCATCGCCACCGCCGATTTTAAATTGATCATTCGGGTTAACAACGCCATCTTGTCTAAAATAACTTCCATTATCCTGCGCCCCTCCAAAAAAATTATTCTGTCCTGCGGCCGGGTCTATTGCTACAAAATTATATTGTAATGTTTGGTATTTACTTACCATAGACCACGGCACCGGGTCAGGGGTGTCATTTGCCAGAACGCTGTCTGTCTGCTGAATGCCGCCATCATTGATGGCATAGGCATGTATGGAATTAGTCGGGTCAAAAAATAATCCATGAAAATCGGCGTGGCTTCCTGGGTATTGCTCTGCTGATGGCGGATTTGCCTTACGGTAACCTCCGATCCATTCTGTTTTGGTATTAGTTGTAAACCCATCCGTGGACCGGTATAAATTAGTACCTCCTACAAAAATAACTTTGGGGTCATCGGGCTTTATTGCCAGGGCCATATCGTAGCCTCCCTGTAATGTCAAAGGGTCTACACCATCTGTCTGTCCGGGAAAATCGGGCATATTCGCGGAAAGGTTTACATAAGTGTTTGCGGCAACATCTATTTTAAAAAGATCACCTTCGGGATGCGCTCCGCTCTTGGCTGCCTGCGAAAGGCCGTTTTCATAAAAAGTAAAAAGCAGGTTTTGATTTGATGGCGCTAATGCGAGAATTATTCTTTTGGAATTAATTGTATCGTAAGCATTTCCTCTCCAGCCTTTTAATGAATCTATTCCAAGAGTTTGCCCGCCCGCAATACGCGACCAACTGTTGAAATCACCAGATGCTGATGTCCATACTCCACGGATTTTCTTATCAGGATTACCACCGTTTACCGCTAAATATAATTGCCCTGCATTGCTGCTTACAATATCCATTTGACCGGCATCTGCAGTGGATGGTGTGTCACCTGAAAACACGACCCTAAATGATTGACCGTTATCTGTTGAGCGTACGAGCCTCCTGTGGCCTGCTATATATACATATCCATTGACGGGGCTTACGACTATCTTATGTACTATATCAAAAACATTATCAAAAACATCCAGCGTGCCAGCGCCTAAAGTAGTTCCGTCAAAATTGGTAACCGTAAGCGTGAGCTTTGTCCAGGTAAGTCCATTGTCAATAGATTTTAAAATGCCAAAGCCAAGGTAAAAAGCGCCAAAGTCAGAAGCAGAATTACCCAATGCTTCACCGCCTCCCGCATACCAGGTATCCTGGAAGCCCGGCCGTGGATCCTGTGCAATAGCGGTAACATTATGTATCTCCATTTGAGGCGTCACCTTTGACCAAGAACTACCTCCGTTTGCTGTGCGGTATATGCCTCCGCTTACACTGCCGGAGAGAATAACCTTGTTGCCACCAGTTCCAAAACGTGTATCAAAAGCAAAAGCGCGGGTTCTGCCGCCAATATTATCGGGTCCGGCAAGATTATATGCGTTAAGATTTTCCGGGGTAAAAAGCCCGGCAGCTCCTGCACCTTTTACAGGCAGGGTTCTTGCAAATTCCACTTCTTTCTCGCGGATGTCTTTTGGAATCTGGCCGGTAACAGGATTTTTTAGAATATCATACTCGTATTGCAGCCTGTCTTTTACAAACATTTCCCGCTCTTCTTCTTCACCATATACTGAAATGGTAAACTTATTTTTTTTAGCTAAAATATAAATGCAGCAGGAGAGAGCAGCAATCGTTAATATAATAATAACAGGTATCTTTTTTCGCATGGGTATTTTTTTGAGCCGGATCAACAGTAAAAGGTTACAACTAAAAGACAAGAATTTCAATACAATTTACGACAAATTAATAGTCAGGATTTATACTTTTTTTATTTGAAAGATATTCTCTATCCATAGCAGTTGAGTCCCTATTTTTTTATAACTTTCTCACCTAAAAATATCGTATGCAAAAGATTACTTATTCGCGTAACATTTCTATCGCAGTCATTATGTTATTGTTGCCGGCTCTTGTACAGGCGCAGGTAATACAAACCGGAACAAAAAATAATTCCGTTGATTATCTAAAATTATCAAAGATTGACGACCTCGTAAATGGCTACATCGCAAAAAGCTGGCTGACAGGCGAGGTAAGTATTGTGATAAAAGATAACCAGGTTGTTCAATACAAAGGATATGGCTACGCTGATGTGGATACAAAAAAGTCAATGAAGAACGATGTCATCTTTCGTATTATGTCGCAAACAAAAGCGATAACAAGCGCCGGAATAATGATCTTGTATGAACAGGGTAAATTTTTGTTGGACGAACCCATTTCCGATTTCATCCCGGAATTTAAAAATCCGGTTGTGCTCGATAAATTTAATGATGCAGACACTACTTACACGACCGTTCCGGCAAAAAGAGAAATCACTTTTAGAGATTTGCTCACACATACTTCCGGGCTTGATTATACAGACATTGGTGGCTCGAAAGTAAAAGCCATCTATACTAAAAATAATATCCCTTCAGGGCTTGGCTATTTTGATGAAAACCTGGTAGAAAGAATGAAAGCGCTGGGGAAGTTGCCCTTAAGTTTTCAGCCGGGCGAAAAATGGCAATATGGCCTCAACAGTGATTTATTAGGCGCCCTTATAGAAATAATAGGCGGAGATAATCTTGAAAATTTTTTGACAAAAAATATTTTTGAGCCGCTGGGTATGAAGGATACTTATTTTAATGTTCCCGCGTCAAAAGCTAACAGGCTGGCAAGTGTTTATACAGAAGATTCCTTGCATCATGTAATTAAATGGAGCCATACTTTCCGGCACATAGATCCTGATTACCCCACCATGAATAAACACTATTTCTCCGGAGGTGCGGGGCTTTCTTCCACCGCGTTCGACTATGCAATTTTTATGCAAATGATGTTGAATGGCGGCAGGTACAATGGCCATCAAATATTATCGAAAAGAACCGTGGAGATGATGACCAGCGGCCAGCTCAAAGACGGCATGTTCGGCGATGATAATTTCGGATTGGGTTTTGACATTACTTCTGAAAAATCCGGAGCAAGGGGGCCGCGATATGCAGGTTCTTTTTCATGGGGCGGCTATTATGGCACTACTTACTGGGCAGATCCGAAAGCGCATTTGGTTTGCCTTTTTATGACACAGCAAAACCCGAACAGCCATAGCGATGTTGAAGGAAAGTTTGAATCAATAGTGTATTCAAGCTTAAAATAATGTTAGGCCTTTTCTTTCTGAGCATATTTTCCGGATCTTAATATTCGTGTAATGTTGTTAATAGCATCATTAAAAATAGCGTCTATCATTTCCTTCTTACCTGGCAGTTAAGCTCCATGTTGATATCACCCTTCCCAAGAAGAGCTTTGGCAATAGAAGGAACATGGTAAAATTGATAAAGAAATTTTTAATGAAACGCCTGATAAGAAGATGTCGATGAAAAAGGTTTGTCAGGCGAATAAATATTTGATAAATTAAAGTTCAAATCTGCGAAAAAATGGTGCAATAACAATTTGTATATTTGAATAAAATCATTTATGGGTTTGGTTTATGCTGATATTGAATTAATCAACGGCGGAGATTTGGAAATGGCCCGGCGGCATATTATTGGAGAAGATGAAATAAAGAGAATGTACGTTAACATGCTGGTAGATACCGGTAGCATCTATATGTGTATAAATGAAAATATTCAGGAGCAATTGCAACTTCCGGTAATCGAAAAAAGAAAAGGACAATTAGCTGATGGGAGTATTGTTGAATACAATGTGGCAGGACCGATAGAAGTCAGGTTTAAAAATCGTCGTTGCCATGTTGATGCAATGGTGTTGCCTGGCGAAAATGAACCTTTATTAGGAGCTATACCTTTGGAAGATATGGATGTATTAATTCATCCCCAGCGGCAGGAACTGGTGGTAAATCCTGATCATCCTTATTTTGCTCAGATGAAATTAAAATAATACAGATTCATACAGCCAACCTAATTGTTGAAATTTTTGCTTCTTCACTGGTAATTACGACGACGGAGGAAAATTTGCGTTGCATTTGCAATTCATGCTTCGTCGAATGACTTGTCTTATTGTTGAAAAGTGATAACCGGGATAATTTAGGCATAAACCTCCATTGTGAAAGTTGTAAGAAACCATTGACTTAATGCCGATTGATTTAAGTATTCAATATAATCCTAAAAGTTGTCCCTCTCTCCGCCTCGGTAGACGGGAGCGACTGCTGTTACGGGAAATTCCTCGAGATATAACGAAGTGGCTTCTTTCAGATTGCCGAATGCATCTTCAACTGTGCTGCCCTGGCTTACAGTGCCAATCTCCACACAAGTTGCCACATACAAGTTGTCTCGCGTATGGATGGAGGCAGTGAAGTTATTTTGTGCCATGATCGTTTGCATTGATGCTTAACAAAAATAGTGAAAGTTTTTTTCCAGGCCACGTTTCTCAAAGAGCCATAGTTTCCAATCAGGGCTTTCACATCACTAACCAATAAGAAAAACTAATCCCGATTCATGATGAGTTTATCAATATATGAAGTTAGCGATGGAAGATAGTTAGTCATGAGAGAGGTAAATTATAGGATCTCTGCATAAATACCTTTTGTAAAGTTGCCAACTTTCCAAAACTTTGCAAGCAATTGCCTGCATCCCTAAAGTTACAAGTAGAGAAAAGGAAGGATTAATTTTCCAGACAATAACTTTTATTGCTTCAGGAGATTAAAACTATTTGGGCAGATGCAACAGCACATCTTATTTGCCTTTTCATGACACAACAAACACCAAACAGTCATGGCGATGTTGAAGGAAAATTTGAGTCAATAGTTTATTCAAGCCTGAAATAATATCAGGTCTTTTCTTCTTCAACCTTATTTTCCGGCTCATAATGTTCATGTAATGTTGCAAGCTTTTTCTTGCCATAAGCAATGCGTGTGATCAATACAAATAAAACAGGCACTATAAAAATAGCTAACGTGGTAGCAGCAAGCATACCGCCAAATACTGTCCAGCCGATCGTTTTACGCGACTCTGCTGCAGCCCCGCTTGCAAATGCCAGCGGTAATACACCAAGTATAAAAGCCAGCGACGTCATAACGATCGGGCGTAGCCGCAGTTTCACCGCAGCAATTGTTGCCGACACTACATGCATACCTCTGTCCACTCTTTCCTTCGCGAATTCTACAATTAAAATCGCATTTTTTGCTGCCAATCCTATCAGTGTAATCAAACCGATTTGCGCATAAATATTATTAGTAAGATTGGGCAATAAAGAAAGTGTAATGATAGAGCCCAATGCGCCAATTGGTACAGCGAAGAGCACGGAGAATGGGATTGACCAGCTTTCGTATAAGGCAGCAA
>JALYYM010000393.1 GCA_030946565.1 Bacteroidota bacterium
TAATATTGAATATTGTTCAAAATGATAAAAACAGTAAATTTACGGTCTTGCATTATTCGAAGTTGTACTCTATGTTTGCATCCGAATCGATGACGTACCCACTTACCTCGGACATCTTCTTTTCAAAAGATTGAATCCTTCCTTGAACGACTGCATACATTTAGCCCTTACAAAGGCTAATTTGAAACCAGAATTTTAAAAACCAAAACCACAAGAAAATGACTTCTAAATCTACATTAGTAGGTAAGTGTATACTTATACTTACAATCTTCACTCTCTCTACTTTTTTTTCAAGCAAAGCGCAGGTAGCTATGCCAAAACTGAAATTTATTCAGCCACATTTGGTATCTGGTGTTGACGGTGAAAAAAAGGCCGTTTATAAATTTGATAATGTTGTTGACGGGGTGGATGCATTCGTCGAAATTAAAAAAATTAAAAACGGGGCGATCCTTAAGAACATAGACGACTCAACATTTGGCTATTACGATGCATGGCAACCAACTGTAGGTGGTCCTTCAACTGTCGGCACCTCTTCAATTGAATGGGAGATTTCATTTAAAACTTCGGACGGCGCCGATTACACTTTTACCGTAATGGACTTATCTGCTATCGATATAGATGGTGACAATGTGAAAGTGAGGGAGTTTATTGATATGAAAGGCTATTCAAGTTATGATGTACCAACCCAAATTCCTTCATTATTAGATATGACCGTTATCAACGATGATGATGATGAAAAGGGTGATGTGAAAACTGTTGAGGGCTCGGTAAAGAATGCAACTAAACTTCATATCTTAGGCCCTGTTATCAACAGAACTAACATTGATACTACATCTCTCGATGTAAAAGTGAACTTCCACTTTGATAATCAAAAAACTATCACCGTTACAACTGGATCACAAATTGACGATAATGGTTACACCGGAGCTTTAGCAACAGATAGGTTTAACAGCTTATACTTTAAAACAATCAGCAATTCAATAAGTAAAGTTCTTGGTGTGAAGTATAGCTCATTTGACGCTTATGCGCTGAATAACACAACAAATATTACCTGGACTACAGACAGCGAAACCAACAATGACCACTTTGAAGTGGAAAGGAGTTTTGACCAAAAGGATTTTAAAACTATTGGATTGGTTTTCGGAGCAGAGGGAAATGTATCAACCACAAGCAAATATAGTTTTAGCGATAAGGCAAAGGATTTAAGTAGCCATAAAGTAATATACTATCGTTTGAAGCAAATTGATTTTGACGGGAAAGTTACCTATAGTGTAGTAAAGATGGTACGCTTTGGGTCTGATACTAAAATTAGTGTTCAAGTGTTCCCGAATCCTTATACGCAAACGATCAATGTAAATTTCGCAAGCGAAGAAAATGGCAAAGCTGAAGTGAGAATGATTAATACAAAGGGCCAGGTAGTTGCCAAAAGCCAATCGCTAATTGGAAAAGGATATAACAAACTTCAACTGACGGATCTTAGTACACAGCTTGCGGGACTATATATAGTTGATGTAATAGTGAACGGCAAAGTAGTAGATACGCAAAAGGTTATCAAACAATAATTTATTAACTAAATTAAACCTGATGCCATGTATACGTCCAGAATAATGCTCGTTTGTGTCGCTTTTATTTTAGCTCTAAGTTCAAAAGCGCAATCAGTTCCAAAGCTTAAGTTTATTCAACCACACCTGGTATCAGGTATAAATGGTCAAAAGAATTCAATTTATAAATTTTCAAATGTAGTTGCCGGAGTAGATGCTTATATACAAATTGAAAATATTTTCGGAGGGGCAGTGTTGGTAAATATTGATGACTCAACTCTTGGATATTATGATGCATGGCAACCGACCGTTGGCGGACCGGACACTTTAGGCTCTTATTCTTATATAAAATGGAGCATTGAATTTAAAACAACAGCCGGCGCAACATATTCTTTTCCAAATTTTGATGCATCTTCTATTGATGTTGACGGAGATAATGTGCGGGTGAGGGAATTTGTTGGAATAAATGGCCAGTCGTCGTATGATATTCCGAGCCAGGTTCCTACATTGTTACAAATAAGCAGTGTGTCTTCTCCTGATAACGCAAATGGTGACGATCCCAATCCTATCGATGTCCGCGCTTTAGGGCCTGTAGCAAACAGAATAGGTATTGATACTTTTTCGCTGGATGTAAGAATTAATTACCATTTTACCAATACTTCCAAAATTAAACTGTACACGGGCTCGCAGATTGATGATAATGGCAATACCGGCGCCATCGCTACAGACAGGTATCACTGCATTTATTTTCACAATGTAAAAAGCAATTTGTTCAGCGTGCTGCCGGCTAAGGTTGTAATATTTAATGCAAAAGAAAAAAATAATAAAGTCTTACTGAACTGGTCAGTTGCTTCTGACATATCGTACGATCACTTTGAAATAGAAAGAAGCTATGATCAGAAAGAATTCAAAAAATTTGCGGAAGTGACAACATCCCAAACTACAAGTATCAGTTTGAAAGAATACACTTACTCAGATATTTTACCAGGACTTAATACTTATAACAACATCTATTACAGGCTAAGGTTAATAGATAAGAGAGGAGCATTTTTCTATAGCGAAATAAAGATAGTTCAATTGCCAGGTCTTAATAATGCAATCATAAGAATAGCACCCAATCCATACATGGAAAAATTGAGTGTGAATTTAACATCGGAAGGAGATGATAAAGCAGACGTTAGAATAAGTAATATAAATGGAAACATTATCGCTTACCAGCATTCAACGCTTACGAGGGGAGGTAATATAATTGAATTAAAAGATTTAGGCTCAAAAGCTCCGGGTATGTATGTAGTAACCGTATCTGTTAATGGCCAGATGGTTTCAAGTCAAAAAGTATTTAAAAAATAATATTAGTTCGGCTTAACAGCCATTTGTAAGAATAAAAAATGCAAAACTTTTTAAAAATATAAACTCGTTTTCTTTGGGGGTTACAGAACCTAACTGGTTCTTAACAATAGCCGCATTTCTATGCGGCTTTTTTTTATGCAGGTATAATAGCAAGGTTTATCATCGTAGCATATTTTAAGAATAATTCAAAAGATGTTATTCCTATATTGAAGTGTGTAAAAAATAAGTTTTTAAGTAAGCGCCGTAAGTGTTTTGGCCAGGCTAAAAAACTTTGCAGGGATTTAAAGGGGATTAGGTAAGATTTTCTAACATCAGGGAAGATCATTAATTTGAACGCTAACGATTTTTTGCTTTTTCTCTTTGCTATCTTTTTTCTCTGAAGAAGAACTAAAATTGAAAGAAGCACTGCCATCCTTAAAAGCTTCACCAATATTTTCTATGATCACCTTTATATTTTTGCTATTTAAGCCGGTGACGGTGAAAGCCTTGTGGGAGCCACTATTGTGGGGTAATGTATTTTCTGATGTTGCAGCCGGCTTAGGAACATATACAAAATCATAATTTCCACTTCCATGTGTCTTTGTCCTAATCCCGGTACGATACTTATTTTGAAGAGGTAAATTATCTCTATCGGGCCCGCCGATTGTCGCCGGTTGCGAAGAATCATTCACAAAAAAATGTTCTCCGGGCTGTGATAAAAAATCTTTAACGTAATTTATTCGCCTTTTTTGAAGCAGCATTAATTCAACATCCCTGGCTTTTTCTTCAAGTAACTCTTTCTTTTCCGCATCTTTTAAATGATCAACATTTATGTTGGAAAGCGATTCATTTATATCATCCTGCACTTTACTCCAATCCATAGCGTTTATTTCTTTATAAGCCAAAACCAGGTTTTTGTTTATCTCCGTAACATCAATGTTTAAATTAAGTTTGGGAAAGGCAAAATTTGGAACCGCTTTAAAAGGCGCAAATTTCGCTTTCTGAATATTATCAAACATCCTTGAATTTTGAAGAGCCTGATCGCTGAGCTTAAGTATATTATTTTCAAAATCTTTCCATCCAAAAGATGTCTCAGCATTATCCCGCGTTATTACGGGTTTTGGGTCATTACTTTGAAATATATCAATGGATGATTTTGGATCCTTTGCCTCCGTAACCTTGTGTGGCTTAACTTCCGTTTGAAAATTGGATAACTCAACCAGGCCTTCTTTTTTATTCTGCGGCACTTTTGTAATGCCAATATTTTTTTTCAAAATTTTTGCTTCTTGGCTAATTCCGCGTCTATCTTTCTCTTGCGGGGAAAGCCAACCTATAGAGAAGATAATTCCGGTTATTACCAATAAAGCGAAAAGTTTTTGTCCGTAGTTGAATTCCGTAGTTGCAGCGTTATTTTTAGTGATTCTTTTGATCCTCTTCAATAATTGTTTCTTACCAGACACTGCGGCAACAGACAATTGTAAATTACTTCTTCGAGATTGCTCCAGGCGTAATAAAGCGGAGGCGTAAGAGTAAGGATCGTACCTGTATTGGATTACAAAATCATCGCAGCAATTTTCTCTTTCTCTTTTTACAGCCTTAGAAAGCAATAAGATAAATGGGTTGAAAAAAAGAATAGTTTCTATAACAGATATAAAAAGATTAATGAGGTAATCATTTCTTTTTATGTGCGATAATTCATGAAGAATAATAGCTTCCAACTGATCAGAAGATAAACTATTAACGGATGCGATGGGGATAAGAATCACTGGTTTTATAAAACCAATAGTTGCCGGCACATCTACATGGTCAGAAAGCCATACTCTTATGTTCTTCGCAATCGTCATTTTTATAGCAACTTTTGTCGCAAAATCCTGTAGCCGTAACGGCGGCGCGATTAATCGTTTATTAGCTATAAAATAGACATGCCTGTACGCAGAAAAAAGCTTAATAATTAAAAAGATCAAAAGAAAAATATAGGAAACAGACAGATAAGGCAACACGCCTGCCGCGTAAGAAAGAATGCGTTGCCATGTTAGTTCATTCAGCGATGCTTGTTGTAATGAAATGCCTGCTGCAACGGAAGATGAAAGAGAGCTTAATTCTTTTTCGTCGAAAGAAATTTTTGAAATGAAGCTGCTTATGAACCACGCAAACGCAATGAACATTAGCAAAGTACCAAGCCTGGTTTTGAAAGCTGAGGTAGCAGTCTTGTAAAAAATATTTATTGTTTCATATATGAACCATAAAATAAAGGCTTGCCACAAGCTGCTTACAATAGCACCGCCAAGGGCATGCAAAAAAACAGAATTTTGTAAAGTAGCCAAATCCATTTTACTGTTTTTTTAGGTCATCAAGATATTTTTGAATCTCTTCGAGTTCGTTCTTTGAGGCTTTTTGGTTGCCCAATGCCTGCAATACAAGTTGCGTAGATGAGCCTGAAAACAATCCATTGATCATTTTATCCAAAAATTGTTTCTGCGTTTTTTGCTTACTTACCGCAGCCTTATAAATATGTGTTTTTGCGCTGTCATCACGCGTCACGAGTTTTTTCTCAAACATTATTTGCATGAGTTTTAAGGTAGTAGTATAGCCAGTTTCCTTGGTTTTAGAAAGTACTTCGTGCACGTCACGCACCGTAGAAGACTGTTGCTCCCAAAGAATTTGGAGGATCTCTAACTCGCTTTCTGTGGGCTTGCTATTTTTACGTAGGTTCATTGTTACGAGTTTATTCGTAAGCAATATACGATTTTGTTCGTAACAGAAAATAATTTTTGTATAAAAGGCTACAAAATTTTATGGATGCGTTTAGGAGAGAAGGGTTAAAAAGGCGATTCTCTTTTGAAACGGATAAATGAAAACTTTTATATTCGAATTGAATATTGTTTCATATTTTAAGAGCATACTTAAACGCAACAAAATATTCGATATGGAAAGGCAGGAACATAATTTTACTATTTCAATATATGACTCGGGTGATGAACTAAATCAGGCAGATTTATTTTTACTAACCGAAGCACGTTCTGTTACGCAGTTTGCTTATGCACCTTATTCTAATTTTCATGTGGGCGCTGCGGCCAAATTAATAAACGGCGAAGTCGTTACAGGCACTAACCAGGAAAATGCATCTTATCCGGCAGGTATTTGTGCTGAAAGAGTTTTGCTCTCAGTTGCCTCTTCGCAATATCCAGGGATTGGTATTGAAACTGTTGCTATTGCTTATAATAATTTAAATGGAAAAAGTGACAGGCCGGTAAGCCCTTGTGGTATCTGCAGGCAATCGTTTACAGAGTTTCAGCAACGGACTAAAAGCCGGATAAGAATAATTTTAAGCGGTATGGAAGGTAAGGTACAGGTGATAGAAAACGCTGCAGACCTGCTTCCTTTAGTATTTGGATCCGATGATTTAAAATAATACCATCTTGATTTAATAAATACTCAAAAGAAATGCTTCGAAATCTTAGATGGTATTTATGCCGATAGTAAAGATTGTACTATTTACTATGTCACATCGGTATAAAATCTAATCCAATACGCAGAGGCTTTTTTTAATGATCTCCACACAATCTTTTACTTCCTCTCTTGTAATAATCAGTGGCGGCGAAAAACGGATTCTATCGCCATGCGTAGGTTTAGCAAGCAAGCCATTTTCCTTTAATTCTATGCATAATTTCCAGGCTGCATCATCGTCTGCATGCTTAATACTTATGGCGTTTAAAAGACCTTTGCCTCTTATATCTGAAATGTAAGGAGAATTAATATTAGCTAATTCTTCTCTTAAAAGCTCACCCATCTTTTCAGCATTCTCCGCCATTTTTTCTTCTTTCAAAACTTCCAATGCAGCTATCGCAACTTTACATGCCAACGGGTTTCCACCGTAAGTACTTCCATGTTCGCCGGGCTTTATAGTAAGCATAATTTCATTATCGGCGAGAACAACACTTACGGGTATAGTGCCGCCACTTAATGCTTTACCTAAAATTAAAATATCCGGCCGCACGTTTTCATGATCACATGTAAGCATTTTGCCTGTGCGGCACAAGCCCGTTTGTATTTCATCAGCAATAAATAAAACATCAGCGTCTTTACAATACTGTTTTGCTTTTGATAAATAATTTTTATCAGGAAGAATTACACCTGCTTCACCTTGTATCGGTTCTATTAAAAACCCGGCGACATTTTTATCCCTGAGAGCGTCTGCCAATGCCGGAAGATCGTTGTATGGAATTACGATGAAGCCAGGGAGATATGGCCCGAAATCTTTTTTAGCAGCGTCATCAGTACTGAAAGAAATAATGCCTAAGGTGCGGCCATGAAAATTGCCGCCGCAAACGATGATTTTTGCTTTGTTATCCGGTATCTTTTTTTCCGCGTAACCCCAATGCCTGCAAAGTTTCAATGCTGTCTCTACCGCTTCTGCCCCGGTATTCATTGGCAGCACCTTTTCATAGCCAAAATAGTTGGTAATATACCGGGTGAATAAAGCCAGCGCTTCACTATAGAATGCCCTACTGGTAAGGGTTAGCAACTGCGCTTGCTCAGTTAACGCTTTAATAATTTTTGGATGACAATGGCCTTGGTTTACAGCGGAGTAGGCGCTTAAAAAATCGTAATATTTTTTTCCTTCAACGTCCCATACAAAAACACCTTTTCCTTTTTGAAGAACCACAGGTAATGAATGATAATTGTGTGCGCCGCATTCATTTTCCAGCGTAATAAAATTATTAGTAAGCGAACTTACAGATTGAGTTGGCATGTAAAAAAAATTAAAAAAATTGATAGAAAAAAAATGATAGGAGGGAGCGATATCGTTACAGCCTGTGATCTAAGAAATCAAGGTTTAACTGAAGGAAGTTTAATATGTAGATGTCATTTTTCAATACAGCAAATATATATTTTTTAGCAATGCTGAAAATTTTTTTTTAAAAACGAATTGCTTTTTATCTCATATTTAATGATTCCATGTATGCTAATATTTCATAGGGATGCAAATATTTTCTTTGCCGCATTTTACGATAATGTTTGTTGGCATTGGATTTATTTATAAAATATTCAGCCCATTGATATAGCGGCCATCCAAGGCCGTGCTCTATTGTGTTCTTATCTGTGGACCGCTCGATCTTAGTACTTTGTTTTACAAAAAGATACCGGAGAGCAAATAGAGCCAAATCAAAAAATCCACGGCTTTTAAAATCTGTCACATGAGAAAGTTCATGCCCTAATACTGCTATTTGGGCTTCAAAAGGTGCATCACTTAAGATCATGCCGGTTCTTGCTGTGTCCTTATTTAAATAAATAATATATTTTTTGCCTGCCTTTTTAAATATTGACCCTAACGTCATTGTCGTTTGTGCGGAGCTATTAATACGGCGATATTTAAAACGAATGGCCGTATTTGCAAGTTCAGGATAATAGGACAATGCAAGCAAAGACTGCAATTCATATTCTTTTATAAAGTGTTTGTGCCTTCCATAAATAAATTGCAGGGAATCTATATTAATTTCAGCCTTTGCCTGTGCGATTGCAGGTAGCTGTGCCGGACATAATAATGGCAATTCGCATACAACAAATAATAATAATAATAAAATTTTGGACAACTGGCGCAAGATTCAGGTAGCTTCAATTATTTTATAAAAATAATCAGTACCCGATAGAAAATGGGTATTAATATCGTTCTCAAAAATTCCATATACTGTGCTTCCACTTCCCGTCATCGAAGCGTATACGGCGCCTTCTTCATATAGTTGTTCTTTTACTTTTTTTATAGTGGGATATTTATCAAAAATTGAATCTTCAAAATCATTTTTTAATTCAGCTTCCCAGGTTTTAATTGGCTGGCATATAATTTCTTTGATTCTCTTTTGCGGTATTGCCGGTGTAATATTTTTAAACGCATCAGCAGTGCTTACGTGAATCCCGGGATTTATTATTAAAAGTTTAGAGCCAGAAAGTGAGACTGGTAAAGGAGTCAACTTTTCTCCCCTTCCCGCAGCAAGGCAGGGTTTATTCAATAGAAAAAAAGGACAATCACTACCTAACACTAATGCGTAATCGAAAAGATAGTCTGCGCTAATGTTAAGATCAAACTCTTTATTAATGAGCTGTAGCATCGCCACACCATCAGCCGAACCGCCACCCAGGCCTGCTCCCAGCGGAATCGTTTTGTGAAGGTGTATTCTTACTTCGGGTAATTGAGGGTAGTCTTTTTTTATAAGGCAATAAGCCTTCAGGCAAATGTTATTTTCTACTTCACCAGTATTTAAGCCAGTAACTGTTAGTTCTGTCTCAAGAATTTTAGCAGGTAGAATTTCCAATGCATCATGAATATTTACCGGGTAAAAAAATGTTTCAAGTTCATGAAATCCATTTTCCATCCTGGCGAGAAGATTAAGGCCCAGGTTTATTTTACAATTTGGAAAAGCTATCATAATCCTGGAAGAAGGATAAACGGTTGGTAATAATTTATAAATACAGGCTTATTGCTACTTTAGAAAATTAACCTTTTTTTCTTCCCTGTATTTCATCGCGTATGGAAGCGGCTTTTATATAGTCTTCCTGTTCCAAGACTTCTTTTAATAAATTTTCGAGGTCAGCAATTGATAGCTTTTTTAGGTCATCACTCGCCGCATCAGTATGGGAAACGACTACCTTTTTCTTCTTATCATCTTCTTCCATTAAGATGCCGGCGCTGTCTAAAATATTATCATAAGTATAAATTGGGCAGCCAAACCTCACCGCTAATGCAACAGCGTCAGAAGTTCGTGAATCAATTTCTACCGTATCTTGATCTGTGGAGCAAACCAATTTGGAATAAAATATTCCTTCCTGCAGATCATTGATTATTATTTCATGAAGTTCAATATTAAAAGCGAGCATAAAATTTTTCATCAGGTCATGTGTAAGCGGCCTGCTGGGCTGCATCCGCTCAAGCGCGACAGCTATCGCCTGCGCCTCAAAGCCTCCAATCACAATAGGAAGACGCCTTAGCCCGTTAACTTCGCCAAGAACAACAGCATACGAATGCGTTTGTGTAATACTATGAGACAGGGCTACAATTTCCAGTTCTATTTTCTTCATACCAATCTCTCTGTTTTAGGATTTTTTGATATTGGCAAATATATAAAAATTAAAGCCTTTCATTTAATGAAAAGCTTTGTAAAATAGTTGCGCATTTATTGTCACCAGTCATAAAGCTGAAACAAAAAATTATCCTTTTAATTTCTTTACCGCTTCTGTAAGTTTTGGAACAACTTCAAATGCATCACCCACAATTCCATAGTCAGCAGCTTTAAAAAACGGCGCTTCAGGATCTTTGTTGATCACAACAATTGTCTTGCTGCGGTTTACACCGGCAAGGTGTTGGATAGCGCCAGATATACCGATAGCAATATATAAATTAGGAGCAATTGCCAATCCCGTTTGTCCTACGTGTTCGTGGTGCGGCCGCCAGTCGCTATCGCTCACAGGTCGGCTGCAGGCCGTTGCAGCGCCGAGTGCTTTTGCAAGATCAGTTACAATTGCCCAGTTTTCAGGGCCCTTCAATCCGCGTCCGCCGCTTACCACTATTTCGGCTTCAGAAAGTGGAATTTCACCCTCAACTTTATTTACTTCTTTTACTTTTACGCGGCCTTGGGGAACTTCAATGTTCAATTCGCTAACTTCAGCAGCACCTTCGCCTTCGATTACTTTATAGGCATTCGCATTTAGAGAAATTATCTTTATCGCAGACTTTATTGAAACATTCGCAAAAGCTTTTCCGCTAAAAACATTTTTCTTAACAACAAAACCGTTGCTGATTTCCGGTAAGCCTACTGCTCCTGATACAAGCCCGGCCTTTAACTTTAC
The DNA here is from genome assembly GCA_030946565.1 of Bacteroidota bacterium. Next base: position 10,713 of record JALYYM010000393.1, read on the forward strand.
TGATAGCCTTGGCGCTATTGCTTTGCCATTGAAATTGTTTGAAAAAACGATCACATCAGCTCCCGCGCCTTTTGCAGCTTCGGCTATTACCTGTGTAAAAACTTCATCATCAAAATTATTCAGCGCTTCATTTTTTACTGAATAGATTTTTTTCAAACCATATTTACCCAAACCCGCCAGGTCATCATTTACTGTTCCCAGCACGATGCCTTCTGACGTAGTGCCCATCAATTCAGCAACTTTTGTTCCATAAGAAGCAGCCTCAAAAGAGCTCTTTTTTATATGTCCGTCTGACTGATCTAAAAATATTAATACACTCATTTTATTAGTTAAGAATTAAGAATTAAGTATCGAGTATTGAGTATCAAGCATCGAGTATCAAGTATCAAGTATCAAGTATCAAGTATGGGGCATTTTCCTTGAGAAATTGTCCTTTCCCCCCTTCAGGTACTAGGGGTATTTAAAACACCTTTGCTTCTTCGTGAAGCAATCTCACCAGTTCTTCCGGTTGATCTGCCGGCACTAACTTTACTCCTTGCTTTGCCGGCGGTAATTCAAATGATTCAATGGAAGTTAATTCGTCTACACGCACGGGTTCAGAAACTTTCAAAGGCTTTGTTCTTGCGCCCATAATGCCACGCATGTTCGGGATTCTTTGTTCCGCCATTCCTTTCTGGCAACTAACTACTACCGGCAGATTTACTTCATCCACCTCTTCGCCACCCTCAATCTCACGGTTAACCGTAGCCGAAGTTCCGTTAAGCGTAAATTTTGTAGCCAAAGAAATATAAGGCATGTGTAAAAGTTCAGCAATCATTCCACCAAGCGATGAGCCGTTATAATCAATCGTTTCTTTTCCGGTAAAAACCAGGTCGTAATTATTTTGCTTCGCTATTTCTGCAATCTGTGATGCAATAAAAAAGCTGTCGCGGCTATCGCTGTTTACCCTATAAGCTTCATCGCCACCAAGCGCCAGGGCTTTTCTAATGATCGGGTCAGCATCGGCGGTACCAACATTTATTAGATGGATAATTGTGGTTGGATCGGCCTCCTTTAATTCGATAGCTCTTACGAGTGCGTACCATTCATCGTAAGGGTTTAAAATGAACTGTACGCCTGCTTCTGCAAATTTCGTATTGTTATCAGTGAAGGCTATTTTTGCCGTTGTGTCGGGTGTTTTGCTAATACAAACAAGTATCTTCATTACATCTTTTTTAAGAGGGGCGAAGATAAAAGAAAAAAAAGTAAAAAATTATTTGATGGATAGAATTGCAAAGCTGAAAGAGTATATGAAAACGGCTCAAAAAGATAGTTTTTTGCAACATGCGCTTGCACTTGAATATATTAAAGTAGGCGATGATCTTGAGGCAAGAAAATTGTTTAACGATATATTAAAAAGAGAACCCACCTACATTGGCTCTTATTATCATTTAGGTAAATTATACGAAAGGCTCGATGATATTCCAAAGGCGCTAAGAGTGTACGAAAGAGGAATGGAAGAAGCCAGGAAAGCCGGAGACCATCACTCCTATAGTGAACTGCAGGCAGCGTTTGAAGATATTGAACCAGAATAAATTGTTCAAACAATATTGCATGATTCTTCCTGACAAATTTACATCTTATATAAAAAAACACCGGCTCTTTAGCGCCAAAGACCAACTGCTTGTCGCAGTTAGTGGCGGAGTTGATTCTGTTGTGCTCTGCGAATTGTGTAAAATAGCAGGTTTCAATTTTACCATTGCGCATTGCAATTTTCAACTAAGAGGAGAGGAGAGTGACCGCGATGAAGCATTTGTGCGATCTCTTGCTGAAAGTTACCAGGTAAAAGCTTTTATAAAAAAATTTGATACAGAAAAATTTGCCGGGGATAACAAGCTCTCAATACAAGTTGCCGCCCGTGAATTAAGATATACATGGTTTGAAGAATTGAGGTTAGAAATTGAAAATCGCCAACACACTATTGAAAAACAAAAGCTTTCAGGTATGAGGCCACATCGTAAGTCTGACATAGTACATCCAACATTTATACTAACGGCTCATCATGCTAACGATAACATTGAAACGCTGTTGATGAATTTTTTCAAAGGCACCGGTATTGCCGGTTTGAGAGCGATACAGCCAAGGCAGGGAAAAATCATACGCCCATTATTATTTGCAAAAAAAGAAGAGATTTTAAATTTTGCCGGTGAAAATAATTTGCGTTTTGTGGAAGATTCTTCCAATCTATCGGACAAGTACACACGCAATTATTTTCGCAATCAGTTAA
>JALYYM010000047.1 GCA_030946565.1 Bacteroidota bacterium
TTGCAGCCCTGGTACCGGCTGAAACACCGCCATAGCTTATAATACCGGCGGCCTTATAACTCCATTCGTGAAATAAATATTCGAGAGCATTTCGTAACGGTGCCGGGTAGTTGTAGTCGTATTCTGCTGTAACAAAAATAAACGCATCTGCTTCGGCTATTTTAGCGCTCCACTGTTTGGTGTAATCGTGTTCATACTTTTGTAAAGACGGATGATTGGGCTCGTCCATCATCGGAAGATTTACTTCGCCAAGATCCAGCGTTTCAACATTGAAGTTTCCATTTTCGTTTGCAATACCCGCGATCCAGTTCATAACGAGCGGCCCCTTTCTACCAGGGCGCACGGTAGAAGAAATTATTTTCAGGTTGTACATAGTTTAGTTTCATTAGGTTGATAATTGCTAAGATAAATCATCCTGGTCCAAATTGATTTTTGTGCTAATATCCATCACATTTTCACGGCTCTGCCCATTAGCAATAATTACCGTAGTTTCGCGGCAAAAGAAGATGTTTTTGTTTTACATCCGGTTCTCACGCTAAGTTATTACTAACATTTATCCTTCATTTTCAAAGGGCTTTTACTTAATATATATTCAAAACAATTTTAAACTTCATCAGCATGAAGGCTGTCCTTAATTTATTTAATTTTCAACAAAAGGTTGATTATAAAAATGAGCTGTTATCAGGCTTAACGGTTGCGCTTGCTTTAATACCGGAGGCGGTTGCCTTCTCCCTAATTGCAGGCCTGTCGCCGCTTACGGGGTTGTATGCGGCTTTCACGATGGGCCTTATCACTTCAATTTTCGGTGGGCGCCCCGGTATGATCTCTGGTGCCACAGGCGCTGTAGCAGTCGTGATAGTAAGCCTTGTAAAATCACATGGCGTTGAATATATATTCGCTGCGGTTGTTCTTGCAGGCATCATACAAATGGCAGCAGGTTTTTTTCGGCTTGGTAAATTCATTCGCCTTGTGCCACAGCCGGTGATGTTTGGTTTTGTAAACGGCCTTGCGATAATAATTTTTATGTCGCAGCTCACGCAGTTTAAAACGGAAGATGCTAACGGCGTGCAACATTGGATGACAGGTAGTAACCTGTACATGATGATTGGCTTTGTATTGCTCACGATGGCTATCATTTGGAGATTACCAAAATTTACAAAAAAAATTCCTGCCGCACTTACGGCAATTCTCATCGTTTCTGCAATTATCATTGGCTTTAATATAGATACAAAAACGGTTGGCGATATCGCATCTATTCAAGGAGGCTTTCCCCCATTTCATATTCCTAACCTTCCTTTTTCTTTTGAAACTTTACAAATCATTTTTCCTTATGCATTTATCATTGCAGGGGTCGGCCTTACGGAAAGTCTGCTAACACTAAACCTTATTGATGAGATAACAGAAACAAGGGGAAGCGGAAACAAAGAAGCAGTGGCACAAGGCGCAGCTAATTTTATTACGGGATTATTTTCGGGTATGGGTGGTTGTGCTATGATCGGCCAAAGTTTAATAAATATTTCTTCAGGTGCAAGGGCAAGATTGTCCGGCATTTTTGCCGCAATAATGCTTTTGGTATTTATCATGTTCGGTTCAGGCCTTATCGAAAAAGTACCCATGGCGGCACTTACCGGTGTAATGATAATGGTTGCCATTGGCACCTTCGAATGGGCAAGCATTCGTATGATTGGAAAGATGCCGCGGCATGATATTTTTGTTGGTATGCTGGTGGCGGCGATTACTATATTGCTCCATAACCTGGCCCTGGCCGTGTTGATCGGCGTAATTATTTCTGCGTTAGTCTTTGCCTGGGAAAACGCCAAACGAATCCGGGCAAGAAAGTATATTGATGAAAATGGAATAAAGCATTACGAAATTTTCGGCCCTTTATTTTTTGGATCCGTAACTGCTTTTAATGAAAAATTTGATGTGCCTGGAGATCCTAAAGAAGTAATTATTGATTTCAGGGAAAGCCGCGTTGCAGACATGTCCGGCATTGATGCGCTAAATAAACTAACGGAGCGCTATCACAATGCAGGCAAGGCTTTGCACCTGCGCCATCTTAGCAAAGATTGCCGGCAGCTTCTGCAAAATGCTGATGATATCATTGATGTAAATATTATGGAAGACCCGGAGTATATGGTGTTGGCCGATAAGAAATAATTAATTACTATCTATTTAAAAACAAGCCAAAATTTATAAATCTTTCAAATAAGCTTTAGTTATAATATCCTCCGGCGTTAGCAAACTATAGCCTTTACCCATATAAACATGCTTACTTTTGCAGACATGAAAACGAAAAAATATTCTATAGAAAATATACTTTCCAATTTTAAAATAGATGCGCTTAACGAGATGCAACTGGCTTCTATTGAGGCCAATAAAAAGGACGCAGATGTCATTTTACTTTCTGCCACGGGATCCGGAAAAACACTTGCATTTTTATTACCAATACTGGATTTACTTGACGAAGAAAATAAAAACACACAGGCGTTAATTGTCGTTCCTTCACGTGAGCTGGCCATACAGATTGAGCAGGTATTCAGAACAATGAGCACAGGCTATAAAGTTACCTGCTGCTATGGCGGCCACAAAAGAGAGACAGAAGAAAACAATCTCGTAGAGCCACCAGCCTTAATCATCGGTACGCCTGGGAGGTTAGCCGATCATATTCGCCGTGGAAATATTACGCTTGATTCAATTGAAATATTAGTGCTGGATGAATTTGATAAAACGCTTGAACTCGGTTTTCTTGAAGAGGTTTCTTTTATTATCAACTCATTAAAGCATTTGAAAAAAAGAATGCTTACTTCTGCAACAGAAGCGGTAGAGATACCGGAATTTCTTGGTTTGAAAAACCCGGCACGGCTTAACTTTTTAAATGAAGGTGAAGATGACACAGGCCTTGCTATCAAGAGTGTTATTTCTGATGAAAAAGATAAATTAGTTACCCTCTTTAAATTGATATGCTACCTGGGCAACCGGCCAACAATTATTTTTTGTAATCACCGCGAATCAGTAGAGCGCATCAGCAACCTGCTTGCAGAAAAAGGAATCAATAATGAATTTTACCACGG
>JALYYM010000407.1 GCA_030946565.1 Bacteroidota bacterium
GCATCGGTAATGTTGCGTACATAACGAACTTTATAGCCCAGGTATAACAGGTACCTGTACACGATATCGAAAGTGGTAAATCCCCTTGCATGGCCGAGATGGCTTTCCCCGCTTACGGTAGGGCCGCATACGTACATGCCTACGTGGCCGGGAGTTATAGAAACAAATTCTTCCTTTTGCCTCGAGAGCGAATTATATATTTTGAGCGGCATAAAATTTATTAAGAAAAGTAATTGTGGTGTTAAAATTATTACAGCTTACAAATGTATTACTGTATGCCGGAAAGGCAACAATTAAAGAGGGAAAAACAACAAGTCGAAAATTCTTTCATTTTATCAAAGATAAAAAACATATTTTATTTTTTTGCCTGCGTAACAACGGCTCAGCAACTAATGGCGCGGGTTAGTTTACGCCCACCATAAAAAGTTATCCGAAATAATCATCTCATTCTTTTCAAAATGAAGCGTTGTCTTCATTGGTATTGTCCTGAATTCTAAATTGTATTTGTTTGCAAGCCGTCGTATTTCTGGTGTGTCATCATACGTCAGCATGAACTTCCCTTTTAGTTGAGAAGTAAGTTCAAATAATCTTTCATGGTCAATGTCAAAATACGTGTAGAGACGTTTGCCGGCAATTGTGTATGGTGGGTCGATAAAAAAATAAGCACTTTTGTTATTTAGATTTTGTTCCAAAACTTCAAAAGCGTCACCTGAAATAAAACTTATCTTAGCTTTAATGTAGTTGATGGCAAGAATTCTGTCACGCAATGTTTTTGGATACCAACGGGAAGCAATACCTTTTCCATTCTCTCCATTTTTGATCATTCCAGAACCTTTAGCAAGAATGCCTCCATGAAAAACCCTGTTCTTCAATATGGTGCAAAATGCTATGTGGTGAATTTCTTTTCGTGGGTTTTCTAATTCAGCTTTTACGTTTGCATGTGTCAAATCATAAGAATAAATTTTATCTGCAAGCCATTTATTTTTGCCATTTAAAATAACTTTCCAAACCGCTGCAATTTCTTCGTCCATTTCAACCATTGTAATATGTTCAGCCATTTTTTCAAATGCTGCTGTTAAACTAACAATGGCGCCACCTGCAAAAGGTTCAATTAATTCCTTTACAATTTTACCTTCTTGTTTTAACCATTGTCTAACTGTCGGAACTAACCATGTCTTACCTCCTGGATAACGAAAAGGACTGCGTTGCGGAACGGATGCAACATTAATGATAGATTGCGTGCTGTTTTGCTCACCAATATCGAACATAGTCATTTGATTTTTCATTCTACAACTATGTTTTCAAGGTTATCAATATTTGATGCTCCTGCTCTTTTAGCGTCAAGTTTCTTCTGTAACATTTCAGTGAATTGACTAATAGAACCTGCCTCAAATTTGGCTATCTGTTCTAATGCACTTGCGAATTTTGTATAGACAACTCTTTGAAGTTTAAGAGATAAAATTTTGGTCTTGTTATCTGGCACAAGATCATAAAGGAAAAAAGCAAAATCAGATTCAGCTTTATCAAACTCAGGGAGAGAAGGCAATGTGTTATAAAAACTTGTTTGTAATGCAACAACTTGCTTTTTGTTCCATTGTTTCAGGATTGAACCTTTCGCAATTATCTGGGGAATAAGTCTTTTTCTTGATGATGATAGATAATCAGGTTTTGGATATTTGAATGCCTGTGTCCAGCTAAAGTCAGGTGTTGGATTTTCTAAATATGCTGCGAATGGACCTGTCAAATTACCTGAAATGTAAACAGCCTGAACTTCCAATGAACCAAAATCCAAGATACTGCCCTTGTCGTCATAAGAAACTAAAACGTAGTCAATATTGCCGGCAGATTTGCCATGCTTATCTTTAAGTCTTACTTCACCAACGTGTGTCCAAGTCGCCTTATTGCTAAAAATAAAATTTGCTGCATCACTTATGATAGTCCAATCTTCTCTAAACCTTATTGGGCAAATGATTACTTGCTTGTTTTTATAATTTAAACTGCAAACACCTAATGGAAACTCAATGCTGTTTTTTGTGCAGTTTGAAACAATGTTGTTATAAGGACATAATTTATTATCCCGATAGCGTTTTGCTCTATCACTTTGATTGTATATAGGAAACCCAAAAACTTCATCTAAAGGTTGCAGATTCTTTTTATCCAAGTTCATTTCTCAAAAATACCAAACATTGCCAGTCTTTTAGGTTTATTAAGGGAACAATGTCTGCAATGGATTTTTACTCGACATTGTTTCCGATAACATTATCTAATAGTTGGAAAAACACAATTATTTTTTTCCGGCGACCATATCGGATACAATTGGAAAATGGTCACTCAACAATTTTTTTATCCGGGTAAATTGAGTAACCTCAAATTTTTTATCGGCAAAAATATTATCGATTCTTAGCGTGGGGGAGATGGAACTAAAGGTTCGGGAAATGCCCGCCCCTTTTTCAACAAAAGCGTCCTGTAGCCCGTTGCTTATAGTAGCATAAGCGTAAGAATTCGGCACGTCATTAAAATCCCCGCAAACTATTACCGGGTATGGGCTGTGTGTTATTTCATCTTCTATAAAATCCGCCTGTACCGATCGTTTTATAAAACCCTTTTTAATTTTTGAAATGATGCTCTTTGACTCAGTAATATTGCTATCACTCCTGAGCCCGGCTTTATCAAGGTAATTAAGATTTTCCTTCGAAAATTTTAGTGATTGCAGGTGAATATTAAAAACACGTATCGTATCTGTTCCCTTTAATACATCCATATATTGAAAAGAAGAATTGTAATCATTCGGATTATTTACAAACGCTTGTTTTTTAATGATGGGTAATTTTGAAAACATTAATATGCCGAAATGATGATAACTGTCAAAATCATCTTTAATAGCATAAGAATAAAAGTAGTCTTTGAATTTTAGCTTGTTAATTATGTCGGGAAAATAATTTATACCCTTTTTCTTTTCGCCGGCCACCACTTCCTGGAAACAGGCAATATCCGGATCATAATAATTTATAAGGTCCAGCATTTGCTGTTTTATCCAAGGCTTATCTTTATAGTGCTGAATGTTGAACTGCTCTACATTCCAGCTCATCACACGCAGGGCATTCCCCTTTTTCTTAATTTCAAATGAATGAGAAAAATGGAAAGAGAAAATGTTTCTTACAGCAGCCCAGCCGATCACTAATGTAAATAGTGAAATGCTGATGCATACAGGCTTTGTAAATAACCAAAAAACGATAAAAAGTAAAAGCAGCAATAAAAGATAAGGAAGAATAAAAGTGATAAGCCCAAGAAACCACCAGCGTGCAGGAGTAAAAAAACGTACGCCTGCACCCGCTATAAAAAGCAAAGCTGTAAGAATATTTGCAGCAATGAATATCTTTTTAGTAAATGTGCGTAACCCACGTTTCGCCATTAACAGTAAGCATTTAAGTATTGGTTGATTGTAAATGCAAGATCAGAATTCAGATTCACTCGCCCTTTTTAAAATGTTTTTTTCTTCTTCAGAAAGCAGGTTATAGCCCTTTTGATTTATTTTATCCAGGATTTCATCAATCCTTTGCTGTGTTACAATTGAGCGTTTTACAAAAGGCTTTTGAGTTCCTGTTTTATAGAACATTTTTTCTTTAATGGAAGAATGCTGCGCCGCAATTTTTTTATCAGGATTGAAAAGATTCATAAACCAATCATAACTCTTATTCATCCATGCAGAAAGATCATAGCCTTTGCGAAGCAGGTAAATAAAGAAAAAGCCTGTAACGCCACCGGCAATATGAGCCAGATGATACGAGGCCCCGCTTTGTCCTATGCCAGCAAAGTCAACTATCACGAATAGAATAGTAAGAACCCAAAGTGGAATACCGCCATTCAGCATCCTGAAAAAACGGTAATCGGGCGCTATAGTAGTGGCAGCAATAGCTACCGCCATTATGGAAGCACTTGCTCCCTGCAGGGTTGCGGAATCAATGCCGGTTCTTAATTGAGGAATAGCATATTCAGTCGCAATGAAAATAACAGCACCTGCAACACCGCCATATAAATAAACAGGAATTACCTTATCGTTTCCTGCTATATCCTGCAATATTTTACCAAAAACCCAAAGCCAAAGCATGTTTGTAAATGTGAAAATGATATTCGTGTGCACAAACATGTAAACCAAAAATGTCCACGGAACTTTAGCCAGCGCACTAAACTTTGCCGGCATTACAAACCAGGGAAGTATATCAATGCTAAATGTGTTGGTGGAAGATTGAATTACATAATAAATAACCTGTATCAGCCCAAGTAAAATGAAGCCAATCGCATTTATGCTTATTAGTGCAACTAAGGAATTGCTATCCTCGCCAAGATGAATTTTTTTAAAACGACGATCAATATATCTTTCAGATTCACCCATAACCCTTGAAAATTTTTAAGGAAAACAGTAATTAAAATTACCAAATTTATAGACAGGAATAAATGGAAATAATAAAAATTAATAAAAGGTTTTTTTATCTGTTTTATTCCACACGATCACTAATATCAGCCCCATCGCCAGTCCGCCAAGATGCGCAAAGTGTGCAATGTTATCTCCGCCTCCCGAAAAGCCGCCAAAAAGATCTATGCAGGCATAAATTGCAGCCATCCACTTTGCTTTAATAGGAAAGGGTATAGGTATAATATAGAATTCAGTATTGGGAAAAGTATACGCAAAACCTGCAAGTAATCCCATAATTGCGCCGGAAGCTCCAATAGCGGGGGCCATACTATGCACCAGGAACATCTGAGCAATGCCCGCAGCTAATCCGCAAACGAGATAAAATATTAAAAACTTTTTTGGGCCCCAAATTCTTTCAAGCACACTTCCAAACAACCAAAGAGCATACATATTAAAAAAGATATGAAGCCACCCCCCATGAGCAAACATGTGTGTCACTAATTGGTAAGGTTCAAATAATCCGCTGCTATAAGAATAAAGGGCAATTCTATCGGTAAGCTGCCAGGTATTGTCAAAAACCAATTGAGCTAAAAAAACAATTGCATTTATTATAATGAGATTTAAAACAACGGGAGGTATTTTCTGCGACGGTCTGTAATTATTATATGCCATTCAAAAATTGATTTGGTCGCAAATTTCGGAAATACTTGGCGGATATGCGCACTTCATAGATGCATCTTAACAGTTGTGGTAGAAGCTGAGAAGGAACTTACCGCTAAATTTTTAACGGCTAGTGTTTTCCAGCCGTTGACTTGCATTCAAAATAGTAAGCCCAACTATCTCATTCTTTTCGTAGCGGATAATGATTTCGTCATCCGTCATTTCAGAATCTTCAGCGTGATTTGGTTTCTTAAAATGCAGGTATATAAGATCAGCTTCAGTATCGTAAGAAGACCAAACTGTCTTATGCCTGAGGAAGTACGGCAGCGCTTTTTGAATGTCTCCTAGTACTGTTGTTTCCATAATAATTTTTTCTTTTCAAATTCCTGCTTCTTCGTAGAAAGATAGGCTGTAATAATAAAACCATCCCGCTCATTAAGCGCGCTACCTCTAAATCCTTATGACAAGACCTTATAATTTGCCAAGATTAGTTTGAGGTCATTAATATAATTGAAATTTTTAGCATAGTGCTCATCGGTAGTGCGAAGGCTTTTTTGAGACAATGTATTCAGATAAGCGGGAAGGCCAGTGCTGGTAAGAATTCCTTCTTTTAATAAAGGAAGATCTTTTTCCTGAAGTGCATAACCGATCCATGTTTTCTTTAAGAATAGTATGTTAAGCACATTTTTAAAAAAAATAAAAGGTCTTTTTTTAATCATAAAATGAACAGGAAAAGTCAGCAAAAAAAACAACGCGAGGAAAAAAGCTATTAAAGTTTTGCTCCGCCGGTTTACCGGATTACTCAAAAGATATTGCGAATCGCCAGAAAGAAATTTGCCGGAAGTATGGCTGTTTTCGCTGCCAATTAAAGTGTTGGTGCAGCCTGTATATATTTTGATACGCACATGATGAGGCAATTTCATAATAGCGTCTATTATCTTTTTATAAGATAAAGCGCTGTCTTTGCAAAAGATTATTTCTTTTACAGGATAACGCCTGATTAGTATATTTAAATTAGCGATATTACCAAGAGCCCATTTTTCATCATTTCCGCCGGGTTCTATTCTGCCTAATATCCGTTGATGAAATCCTGCATTTTCCAATAGGGCGTACACCTGGTCAAATTCTTTTTCTGTGCCTGCTATCACCGTTTCATTTATTTGGTCTCTTTCCATACTGCCCTCAATTATTTTCCATTTAAGCAGAAGCACACGCACGAGGCTCATTAATATAAAAGCGAGTATGGAACCGAACAATAAAATACCTCGCGAAAAGCGAAGGCTTTCCGGTAGCAGTGAATAGACAGAAAGGATGACAAGTATCGCTGTTACCGTGGATTTGTTTAATCTTGATTGCTTATAACCATTATCATAAAGCCCGGCAAAATAGGAGGCTGTTAAAAAAAGAGCTGTAAAAACAGGGAAGGCAATTAGCAGCATGTTGGACGAATAATTTACCTCCTGTTTTACGAATGTGCTCCAAAGAATTTTCACTATCCAGAAGCTCATTAAAATTATTGCCGCATCAATAAACTTCATGCCGACCCATCTAAGGAATTGTGCAATTGCGGCTAGCCCTGCCCGTAAGTAAATAGCAGTTTGCATAAAAAAACTGAAAAGCCCGGCTTTTGTACCACCATAATGTTTCTGTACAAAAACGCTCATGGCTTTGTAAAACATTCGCACATAATTAAGGCTTCCTTTTTTGGTGCTTTCTCCTTTAAAATGTATGATGCAACTTTCAGCAAAATAAAAATTTTTATAACCCGCCTTTTGAATCCGGTAACTTAAATCAACATCTTCACCATACATAAAAAAGTTCTCATCAAAACTTCCTACATCGTTCAGTATTTTCTTTGGAACCATTATAAAGGCACCGGCCAAAACATCTACTTCATGGTTTTTATTTTTATTCAAATAGCCGAGGTGGTATTTCGCGAACGTACGTGAGCCTGGAAATAACCTTGCTAATCCCGATAGTTTATATAAAGAAGTCATGGGGGAAGGGAAAGCTCTTTTGCTTTCCTTCAAAAATTTGCCAGAGCCATCTATCATTTTTATTCCAAGTGCAATAGCATCATCCCTGCTTTTAATAAACGAAATACATTTTTCAAGGCAATCTTCCGGCACTATAGTATCCGGGTTAAGAAATAATATATAATCTCCGGAAGCCATTTTTAAAGCCTTATTGTTTGCTTTCGCAAAGCCTTCATTTTCCTCATTCCATATAAAATGTATACATGGAAACTTGTTGCGAAAAAAATCCCTGCTACCATCATTGGAATTATTATCTACCACAATTATTTCGCCCTTAATATTTTTAAACGCTTCCAATAAAGAGCAAATGCTTTGCTCGAGAAAGTATTTAACATTATGATTTACTATGATTACGCTAAGCAACAATCGGCAGGTTGTGAATTATTAATAAATAAAATAAAACTATTTATTTACGCTTAAAAGCTGCAAAGTAAAGACGTGCAATCGCATTAGCAACAAAAAAAATTAAGACAGCGCAAAAAATGTTCGCTCAATATTTAAAGCAAAAAATAAATAAACATTTATAACCTTTGCGCATGTACAAGAAAACACTTATAGAGGCAACAGAAGCCGGCGCAAAAGAATTAAAACGATTCTTTAACGGCAAGTTTAAAATAAGTAACAAAGAAGGAATTAACAACCTTGTTACCGAAGCAGACCATGCTGCAGACAAAGCGATTCTCAAAGTTATTCAAAGTGAATTTCCATCGCACGGCATAGTAAGTGAGGAAAGTGCGGAGAAGGTTTCCGACAGTGAATATAAATGGATAATTGACCCGATAGATGGCACGGTTAATTTTGCCAACGGCATCCCGATCTGCTGCGTAAGTATTGGGCTTGAGCATAATGGAAAGATGTTGATGGGTGCAGTGTATAACCCGATAATGAACGAATTTTTCTTTGCAGAAAGAGGAAAGGGCGCTACGCTCAATGACAAAAAAATTTCAGTGAGTGATAAAAAGGAAGTGCTTACAAGCTGCCTGGTAACCGGCTTTCCTTACACATACTTAGAGCAGCCGAACGGGCCTATACAGGTTTTTGCAAGGCTGATAAAGAAAGGCATCCCCGTGCGCAGGCTGGGAAGCGCTGCAACAGACTTGTGTTGGGTAGCCGCCGGCCGCTTCGATGGTTTTTATGAACACCAGCTAAACGCATGGGACAGCGCCGCGGGCTTTTTAATTGTGGAAGAAGCGGGCGGAAAAGTAACCGACTTGAAGGGCGATACCTATTCACCTTACCAGCCCGGAATAATAGCAACTAACGGTAGCATACACGATGAGTTGGTGGCATGGGTGAAGGGAAATATTAGTTAGCTTGTTTAATGAAATGTACGATGTACGATGTTTGATGTACAATGTAGAAGAAAATACATTTCAATTGAGATGGTAAATATTAATAAGATTTTAAAAATATTGTAATACTATATCACCCATAAAATTATAAACATCGTACATCAAACATTGTACCTCGTACATAAAACCACTCATGGAAGAAAGAACAGAAATATCAACACTTGGAGAATTTGGCCTTATAGACCACCTCACTAAAAATAATGAAACAAGAAATGCATCCACCGTTTTAAGTGTCGGTGACGACGCTGCGGTACTCGACCATTTCGGTAAACAAATAGTAGTAACAACCGATATGCTCGTGGAAGGAATTCATTTTGATCTTATGTACACACCCCTAAAGCATCTTGGCTACAAAAGCGTGATCGTAAACCTGAGCGACGTATATGCAATGAATGCAACACCTGCGCAAATAACGATGAACATTGCCTTTAGCAATCGCTTTAGCCTGGAGGC
>JALYYM010000429.1 GCA_030946565.1 Bacteroidota bacterium
TGCCAATACTTTTTATCGCTCATTTATATTTTTTTGAAAATTCTCTAATTACTTCGAAATAAAATTGTAACGCATTTTCCGCAGAACGTACAAGTGTTTTACCTTTTAATAATGACATTTCTGGCACTCAGTCCCACCAATTTTTTCAACCGTTACACTATCATATTTACCTTGTTGTATATCCTGGTGAAATTTTTCGTAAATGCTGTAGAACTTATTACCGTGGCCTTTGCCATCATTAAATTGAACATTAGTAGTACGGTGGCAATTAACGCACCATCCCATGCTAAGGTCAGCGAATTGATGAACTTCTCCCATCTTTTGTATTTCCCCATGGCACGTTTGGCAAGCCACACGGCCCACTTTCACATGTTGTGCGTGATTAAAGTAAACGAGGTCAGGCAGATTGTGAATCCTTATCCATTCTATCGGGGTGCCGGGCTTATCATACTTTTTGAGGTCAGGATTCCAGCCGGCGTATTTGTATAATTTTTGAATTTCCGCATTCGGATTTACCGAAGTTCCATCTTCGCGGAAAAGAGGTTCGCCTGCGTATTCTTTGATCGCCTTATGGCAATTCATACAAACATTAACCGAAGGAATATTTGAATGCTTGCTATCCTGTGCGCCACTGTGGCAATAAAGGCAACTGATTTGATTAGTGCCTGCATGTACTTTATGAGAATAATAAATTGGCTGTATGGGTTGATAACCCTGTTGCCGTCCGAGGCCCATTGCGCCTTCTACAAGGAAATAGCCACCGACCATAAAGAGTACAATAATTACCATAAGCAAATAAGCCTTGTTGCGGTAAAATGGTACCGGGTGCGGAGATTTAATACCTTCTTTTTCGTCAGTAAGCTTTTTTAAATTGCTGTTTACCTGTACGAGGGTTAAACCAATAATTGCCAATATAAGTGTAAGCAGCCCATATAAAATTGAATTATCAGCACCAGTGTTGCTGCTATCAGCTGTTACCCCTTTTGTACCGGAAGGTGCTTCATATTTATTTGCCCAATCAAGTATCGCATCAATTTCTTCTTTTTTCAAACCGGGAAAAGCCGTCATTACTGTACCACCTGCTGCACTTTTTAGGCCTGCTGCATAAGGGTCAGTAAGTACCATGCTCGTTGTATTCGCCACCCATTTGTACACCCAATCTTTTGAAGGCTCTCTTTCCCTTGCACCTTTAAGGGCAGGCCCTACATAAGCTGCGTCCGGCTTATGGCAACTTGCACAATTTGCTTTAAATAAACTTTCGCCATCTGCTGCAAACAAAAATTCCGGGAAAGAAATTAAGGCTATAAGGAAAAGTGATGCTATCGTTTTTGAAAAAAGCCTGGTGAGTTGGTTCATACTCTGATTTCCTGTCTTATGATAATGGAAGAATATCTTATTGGTTGCAAAAATAAGGCAGGATATTGACAAACTGTTAACAAATTTACATTTTTTTTAACCTTACCCAGCGTGCGTTTCAAGCGTTTTTAAAAAAAACCAGATGTTAAAATATTTTTTTTTATAATGTACAAAAGATGTTACGTTTTGAAACATTATTCAAATTGTAATTGATGAAAATTGAATGCCGGCTAAAATTTTATTATCTCAATTTTAATCAATCTTCTTCAATAAATTCTTTTGTAATACTTTGCATTTTGCACAAAAAACTGAGAATCTATTTTACTCAGGAGAGTGGCTTTAAAAATAAACACGATGAAGAAGATCGCCATATTTGCCTCAGGCAACGGAACGAATGCTAAAAAGATAATTGATCATTTTAAAAAATCAGGCTTAATAAAAGTGAGTCTTCTTGTTTGCAATAATCCTAATGCCGGTGTATTGAAAATTGCTGCTGTAGAAAATATTACGGTGTTACTGATTGAGAAAAGTGAATTTCAGGCTAATGGATATATAAAAGAATTAAATAATAATGGAATTGATTTTATAGTGTTAGCAGGTTTTTTATGGAAGCTACCAGCGGCGCTCGTAAAACAATATCCCAGAAAAATAATAAATATTCATCCCGCTTTATTACCTGCTTATGGAGGCAAGGGTATGTATGGAAATGCAGTGCATGATTCTGTGATAAAGGCTGGGGAAAAACAAAGTGGCATCACCATCCATTATGTGGATGAAATTTATGATCATGGAGACATAATTTTCCAGGCAACGTGCCCGGTAGATGAAGAAGATACAGCGGAATCACTTGCCCAGAAGATCCATTCACTCGAACACCGCCATTATCCGGCAGAAATAGAGAGGTTGTTGAATGATGAACCAACAAAACTTTTTATCAAGGTGGGGTTAACTTAAACCAAGCTCTTTTTTAACTATCACTGTAAATTTGTCCTTGTCAATAGGTTTAATCAAATATCCTTTCACTTTTGAGTATCCGGTAAATCTTTCCTGATCGAATGGACTATTAGAAGATGTACAGATGTAAATGGTGATCAACTCTTTTGGAAAAGACATTGTAGTAAATTCATCTAAAAATTGCCAGCCATCCAGGTAAGGCATGTTTAGATCTAAAAAGACCAGGTCAGGTATATTTTCCGAAATACTTTTATTTGCCCTGAAATAGTTTATAGCTTTTTCACCATCCGGAAATTGAAGAATCTGATCAACCAAATTAGTTGACTGAAGAATTCTTTTAGATGAAAATTGAAATATGGCATCATCATCAATGATGCTTACCAGAGAGATTTTACCCATTTTTAAAGCGTTACAATAAATTTTGTTCCATTTCCCGGTTCACTTTCCGCACTTATCGTGCCTCCAAATGTTTCAATTTGGGTTTTAGTCATAAACAGGCCAACTCCTTTACTGTCAAAGCCACTATGGAAAACTTTATTCAATTTAAACATATTTTTTCCATGCTTTTGAAGATCAATACCCAGGCCATTGTCTGTGAACTCCAGGACAGTTTTGCCTAAATGTTTTTTAGTGCTTACCCCAATTAATGCCGGCACACCGGCATGTGAATACTTTAAGGAATTGCTAATCATATTGTAAAAAATGCTTTTCATATAAATCAGCGGAAACTCAATATTAGGAACTGCAAAGTTAGTCGTTATAATGGCCTGTTTCGAAATCATTTGTCCCCTCATCATATTTTCAGTTTCTTCTACAAGTTCCTTTAGATTGCATTTATCATAAGTCATGTTTTTATTAAACCGTACTTCTAACACCTGCATCAGTTCGTTAAGCGTGGTATTCAGACTAACACTTGTACTCTTGAGCATACCAATCATTTCTTTTCTCTCTTCTTCAGAGCCTGCCTCTGCCAACATTCCTATAATCATATCGATACTTCCTGCGGGCCCTCGCAGGTTATGTGCCACAATTCTGTTAAAATCTTCAAACTGGCCAATTTTGTTTTCCAAGTCCAACGCCTGCTTATATGCGTCAATATCTGTACAAGAGCCAAACCATTTTACTATTTCGCCCTGGTCATTTCGCATGGGAAGTGCTCTGCCAAGGTGCCACCTGTACATTCCATCAGATGCTCTTTTAAAGCGGTATTCTATCTCGTAAGGCTTTCCGGTAGTTATAGATTCTGTCCAAACATCAATACACTGCTGTAAATCATCAGGATGGAGCACCGGCCCCCATCCCCAGCCTTGGGTTTCTTCGATAGTCATGCCGGTATATTCTATCCAATGCCGGTTATAGTAATCCAAATAGCCATCAGGACGTGAGGTGAAGATAATCTGGGGAATGGAATCTGCCAGGAACGTAAATTCTTTGATCTTTTCAATGGTTTTATCTTGTTGTATTACCAATTGAATATTTTCATTTAAGGCTTCATTTAACGTTTCTAATTGCTTAGTTCTAACCCCTAATTCTTTAGTGCGCCCGGCCACTTTTTTTTCTAATTCTTCTGTAAAACTTTTTTGTTCGGTAATATCAATACTAGTACCTGTTAATGTTACGGCTTCTCCTGCTGTGTTATAATAATACTGCCCAACGGATTTCATCCAGCGAATAACATTATCATTTGCTCTTTTTATTCGATATTCTACTTCATAAAAGCTATGATTAATGCTGGCTTCCTGCACTCTTTTAAAAGCCAATTCTTTATCTTCCGGTACAATAAGTTTATGCCAGTCTTCGTAGGTAAGGTCTGTACGATGTTCATCATATCCCCACATTTTTTTATGCAGGGCTGTCCATTCTAATTCTTGTGATTGCATGTTTAATGACCACACGCCAAGATTTGCCGAATCGGTGGCAAGTTTTAAATGCGATCCTATTTTATCTATAGCCTCCTGCGAATTTTTTTGTTCGGTAATATCTCTTGAAACAGAAACGATTTGCAGGACGGGTTCACCGGTTTTACGTACAGGCGATACTACTACATCCCACCATTTGGGGGTGCCTTTGGCAGTGGGGTAAAACGCTGTAAACTTTGCAGTTTCTCCTTTCTTTGCTTTATCTATTGATGCTTTTATCAATGCTTCGTTTTCACCGCCCCAAAGTGTACACCAATATTTATTTTTAAAAGTTGAAAAATCATCAATCTCCATCTGGCAAAGCCCGTTGTAGTTCATATACTGCAAGCGGCCTTCCAGGTCTAATACTTTCAGGCAATCGGGGCTGCTTTCTAAAATGGTGCGGCTAAGTATTTCACTTTCCTCAACTAGTTTACGGGTGGTAACAGCTTCTGTAATTTCCGTACCAATTAAAATAATACCATAAATTTTATTATATGCATCACGCAAAGGCTGATATATCGAATTAAAATAAGTACTGTCCGGTTTTCCTCTGCGTTTTAGTTGAACAGGTATTTCATTGGAAATAAAGGGCTCCCCCGTAGTAAACACGCCGGTAAGTAAGTTTTTTAACCCGTCTTCCAATTCAGGCGAAGATTCCAAAAGAGGTTTGTTGATTACCTCCCCGTAAGATTTCCCCCAAATATTAAGTGCCATTTTATTAATAGTTTTCACAATAAAAGAAGGGCCTTCAAATGTGACAATAAGCACCGGAGCCTGCGATATGAGGTTTTGGAATTTATCCTCACTTGTTTCAGATATATATTCTGACAGTGTATTCATTTTATGTCTGGTAATTGTTAAATGCTTTATGTTAAACGTGTCTGGGAGGTTTTTATTTTCATAAAAAATCACGAATAAAAATAAGCGTAC
>JALYYM010000454.1 GCA_030946565.1 Bacteroidota bacterium
AGCAATAACACACGCTACCCGTGGTATGTAAACTTACAACCCATGTCATGGATAATGGCGCGGCATATAAGTAATGGAAAAAAGGATCTCAACTTTAGTGAATTTGGATCATATTCATTACGTAAGCAGCAAAGCAAATTAAAAGCAATTGCAAGCCAGGTTAAGGATGGAGACATGCCTATTTCCTCTTATACTATTATGCATACAGATGCCAAACTTAGCGGAGAGCAAAAAGAGTTGATCATAGATTGGGCAACAAGTACAAAAGATAGCCTTGCCACAAAAAAATGAAAAGAGGAATGGATAAAGTAAAGAAAATAGTAATCAAAATTTTTAAAGCAATTTTCATACGCAAAAAAGATTGCTGTAAATAATTCGCTATGCATTGGCGTTGAAATGCAAGTCGTGAGATGTAAAAAAATATTTGCATCGGTATCACAAAAACAATCATCAAAAACAACAAGTAAAACAATGGTAAAAAGGATTGGCAATTCAGTTTAGAGATATTACAAACTCTTTTTCATAAGAAAAAACAGTGTCGCCAATAATTACCAAATTAAATTATGAAATACATAATCTCAATTGTCACATTATTTCTGACAATCAATCTGTATGCACAGGAAATGCCTGGCATGAAAATGCCGATGCCTGATAAAAATAAAAAAGCAGAGAAAAAAAAGGCTCCTGCAAAGGCTACCGGTAAAAGCAGTAAAATGAAAATGCCCGTGACGTCACCGAAAAAAAATGATGACATGGAAGGCATGAATAGGGAGACGCATGCCCATGAACAAGTTGGGAAGGATTCATCAAAAAAGATGGACATGAATATGCAGATGGATGATGCGAAAGGAATGAAAATGCCTGCAAGCGATAAAGTAAAATCTATGGACAGCTCAATGGATATGGGCAATATGAAAATGAATATGGAGGACATGGATATGGCAAAAGCACATCTTGGAAACATAAAAACGATTCGCAATAATACGCCGCCTCGTATAGTGCGTTACGATTTATACATCGCAGATACTACCGTAACTTTTGGTAAAAAATCAAAACGTGCCATTGCTGTTAACGGGCAAATACCTATGCCTACACTTACATTTACTGAAGGTGACACGGCAGAAATTTATGTGCATAATAATTTAGATGAACCTACTGCTTTGCATTGGCATGGCTTATTCTTACCTAACCAATACGATGGCGTACCGAATCTTACGCAGATGCCTATAAAGCCGCACACCACGCACCTATACAGGTTTCCCATCATTCAGCATGGCACACACTGGTACCACAGCCATTTCAGGTTGCAGGAGCAAATAGGTATGTACGGAGCTTTCATAATGAATAAAAGAGAAGAACTTGATATTCCAACAATTCCTGTGGTGCTTAGCGAGTGGGCAGATATGAAACCTGAAGAAATACATCGCAGTCTGAAAAATCAAACGGACTGGTTTGCCATACAAAAAGGCACGACTCAAAGTTATGCTGAAGCAATAAAGACAGGTCATTTGAAAACAAAACTTACCAACGAATGGAAGCGCATGAATGCCATGGATGTAAGCGATGTGTATTATGACAACTTTTTAATCAACGGAAAAAACCAATCGGAATACCCGCAATTAAAGGCTGGCGATAAAGTAAGGTTGCGAATTGCAAACGGCGGTGCATCAGATTATTTCTGGCTCACTTATGCGGGTGGAAAAATTACTGTAGTGGCTAACGATGGCAATGATGTAGAACCGGTAGAAGTTGACAGGTTGATTATTGCAGTATCGGAAACATACGATGTGATTGTAACTGTTCCCGATAATATGAGCTATGAATTTTTGGTAACACCTGAAGACCGCACCAAATCTGCATCCCTGTGGTTGGGCAGCGGCATGAAGATGCCAGCGAAAAAATTACCCAGACTCAAATATTTTGCAGGCATGAAAATGATGAACGATATGATGGACATGCAAGGTAACATGATTGAAATGGAAGGCATGGAAATGAGTAACCAGGTAATGGATATGAACACGGTGATGTACCCCGAAATAACAGGTGCAGAAAATGCAAAGGATGAGATGAAACCTGGTGATATGAAAGATAAGAGGGATATGAAAGACATGAAGGACATGAATATGGATAACAAGCCGGATGATAAAATGAAAATGGACGAGGGTAAGAAAATGCAGATGAATCATGGAAACCATAGCATGGAAGGAATGGACATGGATAACACTTCTGATATTGTAACCCTTAACTATGGAATGTTACGTTCACCTGAAAAAACTACACTACCGGATTGGCCTACACGCACTTTAAACTTTGAGCTTACCGGCAACATGAACCGTTACGTATGGAGCATTAATAATAAAACCGTTTCTGAAAGTGATAAAATTTTAATTAAAAAAGGAGAAAATCTTCGCATTGTTATTTTTAATAATTCCATGATGCGCCACCCTATGCACCTGCATGGCCACGACTTTAGGGTATTGAACGGGCAGGGAGATTATGCACCCATGAAAAATGTGCTGGACATAATGCCAATGGAGAGAGACACTATTGAATTTGCAGCGACCGAAAGCGGTGATTGGTTTTTTCATTGCCATATTT
>JALYYM010000460.1 GCA_030946565.1 Bacteroidota bacterium
TTTGCTTATAAAGTGGTAACCCTTGGAGCCATACTTTACAGCAGCGATGAAACACGGTTAGTAGCCGAAGCATTACCCGTTGATGAATTGATAAAAGCGCAAAATCAATCAACATACAATGAAGGCCGTAATAAAGTAAATGAATTTCTTTCTGGCGCAGATTTGTACAAGCTTCGCAAACAAAATAAAATGGCTGCCTTCATGTTGCACCAGGCCGCGGAGCATGCGCTGCATACGATTCTCAAAATTGGTACAGGCTTATATATAAATACACATAATCTTGATAAATTAATGCGCTATTGTTCTATGGCATCCTGGCATCTTCCCGAAATCTTTGCACGGACTAATGAGAAAAATGAACGGTTATTTCAACTCTTGCAGAAAGCATACATCAGTGGGCGCTATAAGGATAATTATAGCATTAGTACCCCGGAACTTATGACAATTGCTGATAGGGTTAAACAATTACAAAATGTGATGAAGGTTTATAAATCCTAAAATAACAGGTGTAAAAACGTGCCGCAAAAAGAAAATTCTTTTTTTCAATGGCCGTATTTTATTCGTAAATACATTCAGGTGTTGCAAACCTAGGATATTTGGTTTACTGTAAGCAATGGTTTAGATTTAGTGGGGAAATAAACGAGTTACTAGCAACCCTTAATAATGATCGTTCTCAATAGTAATCTGAATGGAAAACTTAGAAAAAGGAAAGTTTTATGGTGATTCGAAAAGACAGTTCTATGTCAACGGGCTCACTATTGTAGATTCTGAATTTTATCATTATAAAGATTGTCCATGGCATTACCACCAAAACGCTCATTTCGCATTCACTACCAATGGACATTTAGTTGAGGCGCATAAAAAAAAACAATTACAATTATCTGCAGGTTCTTTAATGTATAACCACAGTCAGGAACCACACTGCAATTCCAACTATTCAGAAAAAGTATCGGCATTACACGTAGATATAGATAATGAATGGTTCACGCAATACAGCATTAATTTCCGGCATATAGAAGGCGTACGGGAGCTGAAGGACCCTTGCATAAAAAATATATTTCATAAACTTTTTAAAGAAGTAAAATATTTTGGCAGTGCTTTGCCACTTGCTATTGAAGGATTGATACTGCAGGCAGTTAGTGAAATAATTCAAATGGATAGTTTAAAAAGTATATCAACTCCTTCATGGGTATTAAAAACGAAGGACCTATTGTATAGTAGGTATAGCGAGCATTTATCACTAATGGAAATAGCTTTGGAAATGAATATTCACCCTGTTTATCTGTGCCAGAAATTTCCTGTTTATTTCAAAGCCGGCTTTGGCGATTATATCAGGAAAATCAGGATTGAGAAGGCAGTTGAATTTATATTCAATAACCCGCATTTATCACTTACCGAAATATCATATGCCTGCGGCTTTGCCGACCAAAGCCATTTCATTAGATTGTTTAAAAAGCACATTGGCATTACTCCCTTGGCATTTAGCAAACTAACACTAAATCCTTAAACTCCAAAGCTTAATTCTGTTCTATTTTTGCTGCCCATTTTCACTGAGCTTTATAAACATTACTTGTGTTGAATATGAATCAGAAAAGATTTTCTAAACGGAAATTATTTGAAAATAATCCCACTCTCCTGCTCCGTATTTGGACAGGGGTAATCTTTATTCGTTATGGATTATCCGTATGGCATCAAACCAACATGATTGACTTTGCTGCTACTTTAAAAACAGTAAATATTCCTTACACCTTTTTAAGTGGCTATCTATGCAAATCAACAGAATTTATCGGCGGCATTTTTCTTATAGTTGGGTTACTAAAAAAATTTGCAGGAATCTTTCTCATGATAGATATGACTGTGGCAACATTTGTATTTCATCGGGGACTATTGTTACAGAACGGAATGACTACATTTCTTTTATTGATTTGTTGTCTTACTTTATTATTATCCGCCCCTGACAAATTAAGTATTGATTGGTTTATTTACAAAAACAAAAGAATAAAACATCAAAATCAATGACAAATATAATTCCATTAGCAATTGCGGTTTTGATAATTTTCTTTAGCGGATGCGGGCAAACAAATAGCACTTCTTATAAAAATAATTTGACTTCATTTGAGGAAATAAAAATTAATGTTGGTAAAGCCCCGGGGAGTGTTGAAGTTGCCGACTTGAATAATGATAAAATTCCTGACCTTATAATTGGAAGTGAACAGGACAGCAGTGTAACCATTTTACTTGGTAAAGGAAAAGGACAATTTGAGCAAGCAAAAGGTTCACCATTCTTTGCGGGGCATGGAGTAAATGACATTGCTATTGGAGATTTTAATAATGACGGTAATCTTGATTTAGCTTTTGCCAATACGGATAGGAAATATTTAACTGTCTTATTGGGAAATGGACAGGGTAATTTTATTGCTGCACCTAAATCTCCTTTTCCCGTAGAAGTAATACCGCATGTTCATGGTATTGCAGCAGCAGATTTTAATAATGATGATAGATTAGACCTTGTTACAGACAGTTGGGGCAATGACCAAGTAGAAATTTTATTTGGCGATAGCATTAATGGATTTAAAACGCCGGGAACCTTTTTTAAAGTTGGTAAGATGCCATACCAAAGACTTCGTGTTGCTGATGTTAATATGGATGGTAACATTGATATTATTACGACAAACTTAGAAGGACATAATGTTACAATTCTTCTTGGTGATGGTAAAGGAAATTTTAATGAGGCAACAGGTTCACCTTTTCCTTGTGGTGATGCTCCCTTTGGTGTAGCAATTGGCGATGTAAACGCAGACGGGAGACCTGACCTTGCAATTATTAATTCACCTGCAAGCATGGGTGGTGCAAGCACAGGCATTAACGGACTGACAGTTATGCTGGGAAGCGGAGCAGGAAATTTTACAATTATGAAAGGTTCGCCTTTTGAAGCAGGTAAAATTCCTAATCGTGTTGCAATAGGTGATGTTAATGGTGATGGCGTAAATGATATTGCAACTTCAGATAATGGCAGCAATAAAATTTATCTTTTCTTAATGAATAAGAACGGAAGTGTTTTGTCACAATCCGCTATTACAGTTGGCAATCATCCTAAAGGTATTGCAATTGCTGATTTGGATGGTGATGGAAAAGGAGATATTGTGGTTTGTAGTAACAGTGACAATGACATTTCACTAATAAAAAGTAAGTAGAATAAGAAAGTGCCTGAATGAAAGAATTGCGGACAAACATGTTGCAATGTTGCAATAAATAGGTACCAAAAAAATACAAGTGTTTATTTATTATCAATTGCCAGTTTGAAAGCCCGTAAAAGTGCATTATTTTCAATAGGAATTGAGCCTGAAATGTCATACCAATTTCTTTCTTTTGTCTTGTATAATTTATAGTTTTCACCATTGATATTCTTTATAGAATACTCATCTAAAATAGCTATAACAGCACCCAAAGCATTTGTAATTTCATATGGTTTTACTGTATAAAAATACTGACTATTATCCCCAAGAATTATTTCATTATTTTTTTGTTTGGTCACTTCCATTTCCATTACACAATTATACATTGCTGAAAGAAACACAACAAATCTATTTTCTTACATGGCTAAAATAGAGCCACGTGCCTGTTTCCAGGTAAAGATCACATCTTCCCTTATTACATCAATCGTAAAGAGTGAAAAAGCCCGAAGGCAATTACGGAGAATGGGGTCTTTTATTTTGAGCTTAACGCTTTAAGCTTTTCACTAAGTTCAGTAAGGCCTGCTTTCGTCAAATAATCGTCGGCAATAACCTGCAACTCTTGCAAAGTTTCTGGCGGTATACTCTCAAATAAGTTGGATGATTTATCATCATCTTTAGCCGCTAAGCCTCTTTTAATAATACTGTTTAGCAACAGAACATTTTTGCGTGAAATTCTCATATCAATCTTCACGGTTTCATTCATGCCGGGGATACTCAATATGGTATCATACACTTTGGCTACATCATTTGTTGTAAGCATAATTTTTAGTTTTAATTATTCGTTCTTCACTGCACAAATTTATTTGTAAGCAAGTAAAACATCCCCATCAAAATATGGTGAGGATAGGTCGAACACGCAATGCTTGTTTAACTTTGTGCCTGTCTTTATCTGAATTGTGAAATTGAAAATATGAGGTTATGAATTTCAGCAAACAAAGATTTTCTCTCGAAGAAATCAAACAAATAAGTCTTGTAAATTATCTATCCAAATTAGGCCATCAACCGGCTAAGATTAGAAACTTCGACTACTGGTATTTGTCTCCGTTAAGAGAAGAAAAAACACCTTCCTTTAAAGTTAATGATAAACTTAACCGCTGGTACGATCATGGTCTCGGCAGAGGTGGAAACGTTATAGATTTTGCCATAGAATATCATAATTGGACAATAGGTGAAGCGCTGCAGCAATTACGAAATGGTTTCTCTTTTCACCAGCCTTTACAAAAATCTTCTCAACAACAAAAAGAGAGCGTAGAAAGCAAAATAAAAATCATTAAGGAAGCACCACTTTCATCTTTTTCATTATTCCGCTACCTGCACCAAAGAAGAATACCAATAGAGATTGCCGAAAGATTTTGTAAGGAAATAAAATATGAATTAAACGGTAAAGAATTTTTTGGAATAGGCTTTAAAAATGATTCTGGTGGTTATGAAATCCGCAACCCATATTTTAAAGGAAGCAGTTCCCCAAAAGATATAACCACGTTCAACAATGGAGCGAAAGAAGCCGCGGTTTTTGAAGGCTTCATGGACCTTCTTTCCTTCATGGTTATGCGACAAACTCAACCAGAAAATTCACCTGATCTTGTAATACTAAATTCTGTTTCCTTCTTCGAAAAAGCCCGTCAATTCATGGAAGAACATGACGACATCAGGCTTTATTTAGACCATGATACTATCGGACAAAGTTACAGTCAATATGCTCTTTCTATTAGTGATAAATACAAAGATGAAAGCCATTTATATAAACTGCATAAAGACCTTAACGATTGGCTGGTAAATATTGGAAAAGCACACAAGAAAAATTTAGAGCACAAGCATGGGAAGAAAATTTAATAATCTGACGTGATAAAACACCAATAATAAAAGCAGCATTTAAAGCACTCAAAGATGACTACCGAAAACTTTAAAGAAAATTATGAAGGCTGTAAGATTGCCTCTTTTCAGCAATCGGCCAGATGTCCGGTTGTTTAACAACCGACTCTGGCCGC
>JALYYM010000471.1 GCA_030946565.1 Bacteroidota bacterium
AATTAATAATGTAAGCAACGCTTCTGCTAAATGAGGAACATAAGTGGGAGAGATAGTTACATTATCAGCGGCAATAAAAATCTCGTTTGCAGATAAAGAGTGTAACACATTAAAGGCGAAATTGTAAATATCCCATGGACCAAAAAAGGCACTCGTCCTGATTATCAAAGCATCCTTATTTTCTATTAAAATGCTTTCTTCTGCTTTTGCTTTTGATGCTCCGTAAACATTTACAGGATCCGCAGCATCATCTTCATGATATGGCTCAATTTTTTGGCCGTTAAAAACAAAGTCGGATGAGATGGTGGCAAATGAAATATTTCTTTTCCTGCATTCCCGGGACAATAAAACAGCACCCGTTGAATTGGACTCAAAGCATTTCTCTTGTTCATGCTCAGCATCATCTACCCTCACATATCCGGCGGTATTGATAACAGCCCATGGTTTGTATTCTTCCAAAAATTCCCGGACACTTTTTTCATCAGATATATTCAGCTCATCCCTCCCGGTAAGTATAAATTGAATGTTGCGATAAGTGCAAATTTTTGCTATCGCCTGTCCCAGTGTCCCGGTCTTACCGGTTATAACTAAGGGCTTATTCCATAAGGGTTTTTCACTGGCTCTTCTTTGATAATTTCCTTTATGGTAAAAACGCAATGGATTATGCCACCAGCCATGCTGCTGTAATAGAGGATGAGAAAATTCTTCGTACCGGATCACATTCTTTATCAACCCTGCAATAGCTGTAGCCCTTGGTAATGAAGAGCGCAAATCGAAAGCCCCGGGCTCGTAATCCATATTTGCGTTGGTAAGTAATTCATTCCAACCGTAGGCGCCAAACAATGACCAAAAAGTAATGGCTTTTATATCTACACCACTTTCCAAAGCATCATTGCATGAGGCTATTACTTCGTTAAGCCACCGCAACTGGTCTTCCCGGCCGGCATTTAGATGAACCTCTGTAATTGCTATCGGCAAATTAAATCTCTCCCAGGCCTCCTTTAGTAATAATGTCAACCCAAATGGATTTCCATGGTTAACCCTGATCGCTTCCACATCAGCATATTCCTGTATCTCGTTGCCTCCATGTGTATGCAGCGGATAGTTGGTTAGGTTATCGTCTAAAAATCTTTCGGAAGTGATGTAGTAATTCACGCCCATTATATCCGGCGGTGTCGCGTATTCAATAAAAAAATTGAGCGCCTTTTTCGTGATGCCAAGCCTTGTAAAATAGTTCCACATTGAATGGCCATTTTGTATTTTTCCACAAAGCAAGTCGTAAGTTATCCATCGCCTTTCATTCTCAAATGTTGCCTGGTATTGTAGCGATGCCGTGCTGTAAGTTTTGGAAAGGTCTTCCGTTTGTACCAGCATTGCTCCCGGATTTATCTTCCGTATTTCCTGCATCGCAAGTATTATCGCCTTTACCTGGTTAAGCAACATTTTTGCGAAGCATACATCATTTTTCTTATGCGGATACCACAAGCCATACAAGCCGCTAAAACGTGCTGTGGTGAGCGGTTCGTTGATGGGCGTATAGAATTGAACCCATGGAAATTTTTCGGCAACCTGCCTTGCATAGGCAGCAAAAAGTTCCGGGAAATCTTCATTTAAAAGATTTATAAATGCTGGGCCGCTCCCATGATGCAGCAGGCCAACAATTGGTGTAATTCCATGTGCATTTAAGTCAGTCAACCGGCCGCTTGTAAAAGCCCAATCTATAGGCTGATCAGGAAAAGGCTGATGTTTTTCCCACAAGACGGGATATCGTAAAACTTTTATTCCGAGTGTTGAAATCAAATCTATATCGCCTTCACGGTCATAATGGCCAGATAATTTACATTGGTCAAAATACGAATCGTTGACACGGTTAATTGTGCATTCTATTCCGCCCCAGAACTCAAGTTTGGAATGCCTGTATGGTTTCTCCGCCGGCATAATTGTGAGGTTCAGTTTGCATTAATTTTTTGAATGTAGTTAATGACTGCGCCACTACCTGGTCCATATTATAATATTTGTAAGTAGCCAGTCTTCCTACAAAAAATGTATCAGGCGAGGACGATGCAAGCTGTTGATATTTTTTATAGAGTATAGCATTTTCCGGTCTCGGCACGGGATAGTAAGGGTCGCCTTCCGCTTGTGGAAATTCGTAAACGATGCTTGTTTTCGGATGAACCTGCCCGGTCAGGTATTTGAAATCTGTTATTCTCGTGTAAGCTTGTTCGTTAGGGTAGTTGATTGTTCCCGTCTCCTGGAATTTTTCAGTATTTATAGTTTGAAATTTAAACTCGAGTGAGCGATAGGGAAGCTTGCCATAACAATAATCGAAATAGTAGTCAACAGGCCCTGTATAAATCATTTTCTTATAGGGAATATCATTTTTAATTTCTTTATAGTCTGTGTTGAGCATCACTTTTATGTTGGGGTGGTTCAACATATTCTCAAACATTTTTGTGTAACCATGCAAGGGCATAGACTGATATGCATCCGAAAAATAGCGGTCATCTTTATTAGTCCTCACTGGTACTCTCGAAGTTACCGATGCATCAAGTTGAGACGGATCAAGGTCCCATTGCTTACGCGTATAACCGCGAAAAAACTTTTCATAAAGTTCTCTGCCTACCTTACTTACTACCACATCCTCTGAAGTGCGTATAGGGTTTACCACTTCAGCTTTAGAAGCATAAAAATCCTCGAGTTCATTAGAAGTTAAATTCAAATTATACATTTTGTTGATGGTGGTAAGGTTAATGGGGATTGGTAATAACTGGCCATCCACGCTGGCTAACACCCGGTGCTCGTAAGGCCTCCAGGCAGTGAACATACTTAAGTAATCAAAAACTTCTTTTGAATTAGTGTGGAAGATATGTGGCCCATATTTATGTATCAGGATGCCGTCATCATTATAGTAATCAAAGGCATTACCGCCAATGTGATTTCTTTTATCAAGTAATAAAATCTTCTTACCGATTTTAGATAGCCTCTCCGCAAGAACGCTCCCTGCAAAGCCTGCACCCACAATCATAAAATCAAACATAAGCACCTTCCTTTTTAATTGTAATGGTAGAATTTCTTTTGTGGTTCAAAGTTATACTTATATGTTGCCTTATTTGGTGCCATGTCTGATCCCACGAGTTGTCTTTTAGAAAAAGATCAACGTTCTTCAGCCACTTTCTTCTTTCTGCATTAGTTTTCGCCAGTTCCTTTTCGCCTGCCAGGATAAACGAATTTGCGTCATCAAATATTTGAACGAGCTTATTTATTTCATACGGATTTACAACATCCACGATAGCAGAAGATAATACAGGCACGCCGGCAGCGAGATATTCCGGGGTCTTTGTAGGACTTATATATTTTGTAGATTCATTAAGTAAAAATGGAATTAACGCAACATCCCAACCGGCAAGGTATGCTGGCAATTCTTCATAAGTTTTCCCGCCCAGGTAATGAATATTGGGAGATACAGGCAGTGTTGCAGGATCGATTTTGATAACCGGGCCTATCATTACGAAATTCCATTCAGGTTTTTTAGCTGAAATTTCTTTAAGCAATTCTATATCAAACCGCTCATCTATCACTCCGTAAAATCCGAAAATCGGGTGGGTAAGATTTGACTGGTCTGCAGGAACATCTTTAAGCGATCTCGATTGGCTAAAATGAAGTTTATCTATGCTACTCGGGAAAGGATAAATATTATTATGCAAATTCTTTTTCGCCTGGTAAAGGTGATGCCCACCGGTAAGCACAAGGTCCGCAATTCTAAATAGATCTTTTTCTTTTTGCTTTAGGTCTGCCGGGGCAAATTTAAAATTAGAAAGTTCATCCATGCAATCGTACACAATAAGTTCCGGTTGTAGATGATTGCTGATCATTAAAGCCATTGGCGTATAGTACCAATGAATATAATTTTCAATTTTGTTTTCATTGTAGAGTGTTGATAATAAAATTTTTTGCTGGAAAATAATTTCGTCCTCCGTGTAACTGTCTAAGAGATGAGAAGTAACGATCCAAATATTTTCGCCGTCCTTTTTTATTTCCAGAAAGGATTTACCCCCGGATTCATACACTGGTTCTTCTATAAAATAAACCCTGCCGTAACGGGCAAACCTGGTCATTAAATGCTGTGGCCTTTGGTAGACGAACTTCCATCTTATGTGACAAAAACATATCAGATCCATGCTTAAATTTTTAAAGGATAAGTAAAAATAATGTCGTGCTGAATTTCCTTTGCTACAAATATGCCATATCAAAACCTATTATTGCGGAGACTTAATTATAAATATTAATAACCTTTAATGTGTAAATAATTCCTCAGTAAAAAAGTAAACGTAGAAAAGGATTTACAGCCATTTTTTTCTTCTTAATTCAGGCTGTACAATCTATGTGAAACATTGATACTTTATAACTGGTCGCCAAGGGATTTAATTATTAAATCCATAGTTCGAATAGCATAAGCTATTTACATTAAATATATTTTTGTTACAATTTAACTTCGATAAAATAATTTGTTTACGATTCGCTAGTCAAACCTTCGGTGAAAAATTCCACCACGAAACAATTTTTTAAAAGGTAATCAGTTATTAGAATTATGGCAGGAACAAAATTTATGTTTGCAACCGGGATAGAAAATAGCTATCCAAACATCAAACTTCCCGACGGTAAAATAAGACGGGTAGATGAAATGGAAAAGGCCGGACACTATAAAAATTGGGAAACCGATTTTATATTGGTGAAGGAACTGGGCATTGAATTCCTACGTTACGGCACGCCCTACTATACCAATCATCTAGCGCCCGGTCAATATAACTGGGACTTCACCGACGCAACTTTTCGCAAGCTTGATGAATTGTCTATCACACCTATTGTTGATCTGTGTCATTTTGGTGTACCAGATTGGATGGGTGATTTTCAGAACCCGGAATTTCCGCCTTTGTTCGCGGAATATGCCAAGGCATTTGCCACTCGTTTTCCAAACCTGAAATTATATACGCCGATCAATGAAATATTTATTGCAGCCACCTTCTCCGCGCAGTATGGTTGGTGGAATGAGAGCCTTCAGTCGGACGAGGCATTCGTAACCGCTCTAAAAAATCTGTGTAAGGCAAACGTTATGGCTATGCACGAGATATTGAAAGTGCAGCCAGAAGCAACTTTCATACAAAGCGAATCCTCGGAATATTTTCATGCGATGGACCCCGTGGCCTCACCGCTGGCTCGTTTTCTTAATAATAAACGTTTTCTTTCCCTTGATCTTACCTACGGTTATCCTTTAAATGTAACTATGTACGAATATCTTCTGGCGAACGGCATGACGAGCGATGAATATAAATGGTTTACAGAAAACCAGGTGAAGGCCAGGTGTATAATGGGAAATGATTACTATGTAACCAATGAACACATTGTTCATCCTGATGGCTCTACACAAGCCGCCGGTGAAATATTCGGGTATTATGTAATTACGAGTCAATATTACCGGCGATACAAATTGCCGATTATGCATACTGAGACAAACATTAAAATGCCGGCATCTAAAGAATGGCTTTTAAAACAATGGGCAAATGTTCACCGGTTGAAACATGATGGCATTCCAATATTAGGTTTTACATGGTATAGTCTTACTCACCAGGTTGACTGGGATTCTGCATTAAGAAATGACGATGGAATCGTAAATGAATTAGGATTATATGACCTTGATAGAAAAATAACTCCTGTTGGAGAAGCTTATAAAAATTTAATTAGCCAATGGCAGGACATTTTAACCGAAGAAAGCTATGGTCTGTCCTTTCACATGTAATAGAATATTAGCGAATAAAAATCACTTTCTTCTTAATGATATCAGCAGTGAAATGCGAAAATAAATCGATGGCGGTTACTCTTTCCCCGCAGTCATCAGCAGCTTTATCAAATTCATCAGAAGGCTTCTCAAAAAATGGAATAATTCCATCTAAGACTCTTAAATAGGAGAAATTTGTTTTCGATATTGTTACGATACTTAGAGAGTTAAATTTTACCATCACTATAGTTTATTGAACAGATATAATTTCTATGCCAAATTATTATACCCGGTTTCAGTTAAAATTTAATGAATGGGTAATACACAAATTAATTCATTTCATAACCAGGGATCGAAGGGGCATACGCCTGAGCAAATTTCAATTTGAAAATGGATGATCTTTACACATGATTAAAAAGCAAAGCGCCGGAATTTTATTATACAGAAAGAATAAAAATGAATTAGAAGTTTTTCTTGTTCACCCCGGCGGCCCGTTTTGGGCAAAGAAAGAAGCAGGGGCGTGGAGCATTCCCAAGGGTGAGTTTGACGATGAGGAAGATGCTTTAACGGCAGCCAAAAGAGAATTGTTGGAAGAGACAGGTATTTCAGTATCAGGAGACTTCATCGAGTTGCAACCAGTAAAATTGAAAAGTGGTAAGACGGTTTTTGCCTGGGCGATAGAAGGCGATGCAGATGCTGCGAGCATCGTCAGCAATTATTTCGAAATGGAATGGCCGCCACACTCCGGGAAGATGCAATCATTTCCTGAAATTGATAAAGCCGCATGGTTTACCATAGAAGATGCGGCAAAAAAAATAAATGAAATGCAGGTTGGCTTATTATTACAACTTGAAAAGATAGTGAAGGCAAATTCTTGAGGAAATAAAAGCTATAACTCAATGGAATATCAAATTTTCCATTTGATAATTTCATTAGACCATTCAGCTTTATAAGGCACAGTAATTTTTATATAATTATCCGTATAGCCGTCCATCATCCCGTTTTTATTACGGCCTTCAAATAACACTTCCCTTATTTCATTCTCGTGCTGCTTACTAAACTCCAGTAACTTTTTATAAGATAATGAACGCAATATTTTTGTACGCTCATTACGAATGGAAACAGGTACTGCCGGCTCCATATTTGAAGCATGTGTATTCGCTCTTTCCGAATAAGTAAATACGTGAAAATAAGAAGCGTCAATTGATTTTAAAAACTCCAGCGTTTCTTTAAAGTCATCATGGGTCTCGCCGGGGAAGCCGGTTATCACATCAACTCCGATACAACAAGCAGGAATTAGATTTTTGATGAGCGCAATCTTATCCGCATACAATTCTTTTCTATAACGGCGCCGCATCAGCCCAAGAATTTTATTGCTTCCGCTTTGTAAAGGAATATGAAAATGAGGCATTATTTTTTTGCTCTGCGCAACGAACCTTATTATTTCATCGGATAAAAGATTGGGTTCTATAGATGAAATGCGATAGCGTTGTAAGGCATCATTTATTTCTAAGGCTTGCAACAATCGATAAAAATCCTCACTTGTTTTTTCGCCTTTACCATTCCTGCCAAAATCACCGAGGTTAATGCCTGTAAGTACTATTTCTTTTACACCTTCGCTGGCAATCTTGTTTACTTCATTTAAAACATTTTCGATTGTATTGCTCCTGCTTTTTCCGCGTGCCATCGGTATGGTACAAAACGAGCAGTTGTAATCGCAGCCGTCCTGCACTTTCAGGAAAGTTCTTGTTCTGTTATTGATGGAAAAAGAAGAATTAAAACCAGATACATCTTCAATATCGCAACTGCATATTTTCGCTGTATCTCCTTTTGTAAGCTGCTGAAGATGATGAGTAATATTAAATTTTTCTGCAGCGCCCAACACTAAATCCACTCCCTGTATTTCAGCGATCTCTTTTGGTTTCAATTGTGCATAACAACCCGTAATTACCACCATTGCCTCGGGTGCTCTTCTTTGTATTCTCCTCACAAGCTGCCTGCATTCTTTGTCGGCATTGTCGGTAACGGAGCAGGTATTTATTACATAAACATCAGCCTCGTCTGTAAAATCTTTTTTTACAAACCCGTCCCGTTCGAGCAATCTTTCGATAGAAGAAGTTTCTGAATAATTAAGCTTGCAACCCAATGTATGTAACGCAACTGATTTACCTTCTGGCATAAGGTGCAAAAATAATCAATCCAAAAGAACTGCTGCCAGGGCTATTAAAATATAGTCTGATAATTTTTAAATTAGATATCGGTGTCATTCTTATCCAAAAACTCTTCAATTAAATAAGCCGCATTGAATTCAGGAAGTTCTCCGTTTTCCAATGATTCAATAGTTCCCAAATAAGTTCCGTGCCCGCCGGGGAAAATAGCCAATTCACAATTAGGAATAATGCGATACATTTCAACTGCATGTTCAATACTGCCAACATC
>JALYYM010000073.1 GCA_030946565.1 Bacteroidota bacterium
GCTAACCCAATTACAGCCAGCGTTCCAAAATAGCATAGGCAAAAGACGCCAATGAACTTTAGAAGATATAGCCAGAGTTGTTTGTTTTTAAATATAGCTGCCATTTTTATTTAAAGGAATTTCTTCTTTTCATTTTTGCTATGTTTGCTTTTGCTTTAATCATAATACCGAAAAGTATTTAGAAAAATCAGTATTGCTTCCCCCAACCCGCCTTCGACAAGCTCAGGCTGACATTCTTTTATTTCTAAGTGTTAGTAATTACCATTTCAATTTTTACTAAATCGTGAAACCTCATGCTGAACTAAACCAACTCCCACCCTTAAATTTCAGTCCGAGCTCAACCTCTCCACTTTTTAAACGCTACCCTCCCCCACGCGTGAGATGTCCGCCTGAGCTTAGCCAGCCTTGAGTAATCCAAAGGTCAAAGGCGGCTTTTCTCTAGTACAACCAGCCGGAGAACATTGCCGCCCTCCCACTCATGAGATGTCAGCCTGAGCCTGTCGAAGGCGGCGGATGCTCCGTATAATTCCTCGCCAGCTTTTTTATTTCCTCCCAATCCTCTTTAAACAATGCCTCTTTCTTTTTGCGTGACCAACCCTTAATTTGTTTTTCCCATGCTATCGCCTGCCTTACATCCGTAAGATGAATAGCATACTTTAATTCAACCGGCCTCCTTTTATAAGTGTAACAACCTGCATTGAAACCCGTTTCATGTTGCCATAATCTTCTCTCTAAATTATTCGTCACACCCGTATAATAACTTCCATCGCTGCAGGCTAAAATGTACACAAAATAATGATGGCCGTTCTTCATACTACCGATGTATCAGGCTTCCTTATCAGCGCCAAAAAACATTTTCTCATACTGCTTCTTAATGTTTTCAACATCGACCGCACGCTCTGCGTATTCACGGCTTTTATGGCTCCAGTGCGCCAGCTCATTACTATCCATCGTGGCAAAAAACAAGATCGCATCCTTTAATTCCAAAGGGCTCTCAACATTTACACCTGCTTTTGACGGCATAAGGTTTTGCCACGGCGTATTATGGCTTGTAATTACCGGCCGGCCTGCGGACAGGGCTTCGTAAATGGCATGGCCAAAGTTTTCGCTCTTGCTTGGTAAGATAAAAATATGTGCGCCCTCCAAAGCGTTGGAAATATCCGTGGGCTGCAATTCTCCCCGCCAGGCGACTACTATATTTTGTGGTAAAAGCTTTGCCTGTTCTTTACACAACCGAAGGTAATCATGATCTTTTACCGGCCCATAAATATCATATTGAATATGATCCGTTATTTTTTCCAGCGCCTGCAACACCTTCAATATATTTTTCATTGGGCTGATAAGGGCGATGCTTATCATTTTCAGGGATCCTGGCTTTTTACCTGCCAAAGGCAATAGGGCAATATTATTAGAAAAATTCCCGGCAATTGAAATCCCCACATCCTTACCAAAGTAATTACTGATATATTGTTGCTCTTCCGCATCTGTTGCGTGAAACTGAACTTTGTGCTGGTATTCCATTAATTTAAAAACAGTAAGGTAAATTTTCTTCTTCCATTTTTTTTGCGACAATGCACCGGGATGAAGCATTCCCCTTGTAGAAAGAATTTTCTTTGGCGCCTTGCAATACAAAAGAGGAACAATATTAAAATGCCAAGAATAAATGCCGATGATATACAACACATCAGGCTTGATAGTTTCCACTTGCTTTACCAGGCTGTCACTTATTTTTTCATGATTGGCATACCACACCAATGTATGGTCATTAAATTTTGTCCATTGGCCGGTACTAATATTTTCAAGCCCAGCGCCGTTCAGGTCTGTATCACTGCAAAAAATATAATACTGCCCACCTTCCTTAAATTCCTTTACGAGGTTGGCTATTGACTGCACCGGGCCGCCGGCACGGAAGGCGGGAAGAAACCAGGGTATGGTGATGAAGATTTTAGTCAGCTAAGATTATATTTTAGTTTATGAATCTAAATGAGAATATAAAACGGTGTTCCCAATCAAATGACGCGGGTAAAAATTGTGTCTTCTGCAAGAACAAGGTGAAATTTAATTGTTGGAAATTTTGTGTTTGATAAAAGTATCTGGTGTAAAAATTCCCATAACGCTGTTTTTGTAGTCTTTAGTATTGCGGGTGATGATCAT
>JALYYM010000513.1 GCA_030946565.1 Bacteroidota bacterium
CTCGGTGATCTCTTTGATTTTTGGTATGAATACAAAAAAGTTGTTCCAAAAGGTTTTGTAAGAATACTAGGCAAGCTTGCAGAGCTTACTGATAGCGGCATCATTATCAAATTTTTTGTAGGAAATCATGATATGTGGATGAGCGGTTATTTTGAGGAGGAACTGAATGTAGAAGTTTTTCATGAGCCTGAAGAATTTGAGTTCAATAAAAAAATTTTTTTAATAGGGCATGGCGATGGTTTAGGGCCAGGTGACCACCGGTATAAGTTTATTAAAAAAGTTTTCAGGAATAAGTTTTCACAATGGCTCTTTGGCTTATTGCATCCGCATTCGGGCATTGGGCTCGCACATTACATGAGCCGCAAAAGCAGGGCAGCAACGGGTAAAACCGACGAGCATTTCTTAGGGGAAGAGAAAGAGTGGCTGATTATTTATGCCAAAGAAATACTTGCTAAAAAACATGTTGATTACTTTATTTTTGGGCACCGGCATTTGCCTTTGGATTTTAAATTAAATGACAACAGCAAGTATATTAATTTGGGTGATTGGATAAATTATAATAGCTACGCAGTTTTTGATGGAGAAAAAACCGTTTTGAAATATTACCAATCATGAAAACTTTAAAAAAATATTTTCAATACCTGCTTTTCATCGCATTAATTTCCTCTCACGAAATTCTAATTGCACAGGATGATTCTCTTTTTAGATTTTTAAAAAAAATAGAATATCCTATCTCTTCTTTTACTGTCGATAATCTCGGCGAGCTTTATCTCATTAATATAGATAACCAATTAAAAAAATATAACGAGAAAGGAGACTCGATTGGCGTTTTTAACCAGGTAACAAAATATGGCAGGCTTACTTATGTAGAAGCGCAGAACCCGTGGAAAGCGATTTTATTTTACCAGAATTATTCAACAATTGTGCTGCTTGATAAATACCTGAATGTGCTGACGAACATTAATCTCCGGAAGCAAAATATTTTTAAAGTAAGGGCTGTAACTTCTTCTTATGATAATAATATCTGGCTATATGATGAGCAGGAAAATAAATTGAAGAAAATTGATGACACAGGTAATATGTTATTTGAATCAGTAGATTTCAGATTGTTGTTTGACTCAGTACCTACGCCAAAAAAAATAATTGATGCAGATGGTTTTGTCTATCTGTATGATCCGGATAAAGGCTTGTATATTTTTGATTATTACGGAAGCTTTAAAAGTAAACTGACTTTTACAGGATGGACAGATGTAATGGTAATTGATAAATCAATCTATGGCTTCGATGAAAAAAATTTGTACCAATATAAACCACCACTGCCTGACATAAAAAAATATCTTTTACCGCAGGCTTTACAACAAAATACTTCTCTTAAAGTAAGTAACCACAGAATTTATATTCTTAAAGACCAGCAATTAGAAATCTACTCAATGCAATAGAGTATTCGGAGAAAATATTTTAATTATTAAGTCAGGAATGAAAATGGCTCTGCTGATTTTTTTTGGAGAGCTGTTCCATATCATTTTTTATTCTTAAATTTTCGTCTTTGCAAATTGCAAGCAGGCTTTCAAGTTGCCATTGATGCCTCAGAGTGGTTTGGTGATCTATATCTTTTTTATTTAACTGAGCGCTTCTCATAATCAAATCGTCTGCCTCACTTAACAATTGAGTATATTTTTGCTGAAGCAATGAATATTTTTCTCGCATAGTGATCTCCGTTAGTAACAATTGCTCCAGCTCTTTTTCGCGCTCAACAGAAGCTGCAAGCTCCCGCTGCAGGCGGTCAATTTGTGCTTGTGAAGATTGCAATTCAAACAGCCTTGATTCATAATCACTTTGCAACTCCCTCCAACCGGAGTTTTCACTGCCGGCTTCATTTAATTTATTCTCTGCCTCTTCCAGTGACTGCCGCGTAAAATCCAATTCGTTTTCAAGCTTTTCTTTTAAAGCATTCTCTTCATAAAACATTTCCTTCCAATCTTCGCCCTGTCCTGTTTCTGTATTATTAATTAATTGCCTGCCCAACTCATTTGGCGCAATTGCATACCTCTCTTCCATACTTTGCAAACGGTCCTGAAATTTTGAAAACTGGGCTTGATAAAAGCTGGTGTTGTCTTCTACGTGCTGAACCTTATTTCTTAAAATCTTAAGGGCATCTTGTTGAACAGAGGA
>JALYYM010000524.1 GCA_030946565.1 Bacteroidota bacterium
ATCAATAAAAAAGCGTGCACGATTGGCAGAGCCGCGACTGGCATCCTGGAAAATTATCGTGGCAAAACATTGCCTAAATGGAAACTGTATAAAAAATATATTGACTACTGGTACAAACACCCGTTTCATCAATTTATATTGTCAGCTTATGTAGCCAATCCGCTTATCTATTCCATGATTTGTAAATATACCGGTATGGCATACCCGCAATCAGGTGCTATACCTCCGGCACATATTAGGAGTATCAAAAATGATTTGCTGCATTCGCAAAATCTCCATTTAAAAGAAGATCCGGAGTTTGTTGTGGAAATTCATTTTTGCGTAGCGATAAGTGAGAAGGAGCAGGAACGTATTTTTAAAAGTAAAGACGGCGCTGTAAAATATTTTTTAAAGATCAATCCAAAATTCAGGGAGCAGCATGGTGTCCTTGTAATTATTCCGGTTAATTTTAAAAACATCACCCTAAGCAGTTTCAAATTTTTATACCATAAAAATGTAAAACTCATTTCAAAGTTGAAAGCCAAATTTAACAGGCATGGTGACACTTTAGAACAAAAAATTAATTTTACTTAAATTGCTTTTAAAAAATTATCAGGACATGCAGGCAGATTGTGATCATTATTTTTTAAGTAAAACTGCTGTAGAGATCTGGCAAAAGGATGATGCGAAGGGACAAAGTAAAATGTATGATTGCCTTAAAAATGTGTATAAGGAATCGTTCTTCCGGCAGGTGGTTTTTAAAAGTAAAACAGTGCCGTATTACAGGCTTACGGAGATTGCGGAAAGTGTGTTCAACAGCGCGTGGACAAATATTACCCTAAAAGGAAAAGAGGGAAAGATCGTGTTTGAAGAACCGGAATATACAGGGTTCTTTTATACGGTTTTTAAAAGGAACTATCTTAAACTTTCGGCTAAAGAAATTAAGTATGCGGAAATTGAAAATAAATACAGGCAAGGCCAGGAAACAAAAACTGAGATGAAAACAGATGCTGATAAAGGAGAATTGTTTTCGCCTGAAACGCAGAGAGCCATGAATAAAATATCCCCGAATTGCAGGCAGCTCTTAATGTGGAAGCATATTGACGGCTTAAGCCATGATGAGATCGCAGGCATGAAAAATATTGACAGGGATTCTTCAATAAAAATGGTCAGCAGGTGTGGTCAGCAACTTTTACAAATCCTGCGCGATAATAGAAATAAACCCGCTGCATGAATACGTTTGATGAAAATGCCATCAGGATCGCCAACTACCTTGAGGACAAAATGAGCCCCGGGGAAGAGGAAGCCTTCATGCAGGAACTGGAAAGTAATGACGCATTGCGACAGCAATACGAAGATGAATTATTAGTGAGCGCATTGTTGCAAAATGAAAAAGAAGAATCTGAAACTGCGGCTGATCTTTTGTTTCAATCAGCCGATGACCATATTAGAATGATTGAAACAGCGCTTGAAAAAAAAGCACCTGAAAAACCGCAAGCCCCGGTTATTAAAATATTTAGAGATTACAGAATGGTTGCTGCGATTTCTTTAATTGTAATTTTAATATCAGCGCTTTTTATATTCCTCAGAAAAAATGATAAACAGGTTGATACTGTTGATAAAATATTTCCAGGAGATTCAATCAAAAAAACGGATTCAATAACGAAAGAAAAACAATACGAGGCAAAAGATGTTACCCCCAAAAAATCAGAGAAAGATAGTATTGTAAAAAATAATTTATCTCCAAAAAATCAACCCGAACAGACGGTAAAAATTGATGAGAAAAATGATGCAACGGATACTGCAAGAATTGATTCAACTAAAAAACCACAACAACAACTTGCTAATAATTTAAATCCAAAAAGCGCTTTCGAAAAATATAATACTCTTTATTCAAGCGATGAAAATGACCCGGTGGAATTAAACGAATATTACAACAGTTACAAAAACGGTGACTATGCAAAGGTGCTCTCAGCAAGGGATGCAGACTACCAGCTCATGAGCTGGGATGAAAGAAATAAGCTTTTACAGCTATACATGCAATTTTATAAAGGGCTTTCTTATTTAGCAGAAAATAAAGCCAGAGATGCTATTCAAAAATTTGAAACGGTATTACGATCTGCTCCAAAAAATGCCTCGCCATACTATGAGGCTCAATGGTACACGGTGCTGGCTTTTTTGAAAATAAATGATATAACTAAAACAATTTCTATTGCGAAAGATATAGCTCAAAGTGGTTCAATGTATAAAGAAAAAGCCACGCAATTACTAAGAGATTTAAACAGTAAGTGAAGTTTATTTTTCGGTCAGCATGTTGATTCATCTGTATAACTCAATCGCCATACACTTTTTTTCCTCCGACAAAAGTCATTATTACTTTTGTTTTTAAAATATCCTGTTCCGCGGCCTTCATGATGTCTTTATCAAGAATAATAAAA
>JALYYM010000529.1 GCA_030946565.1 Bacteroidota bacterium
TCTGTATCGAGTTCTTTAGGCGGCGGCAGTACTCGCAACGCGTCAATTTTTCCATAAGCATAGAAAAAATTATATACCAATAAATGATCACCATCCTGCACAATGCGGGCTGCATAGTTCCCTTGCGGCAATAGCACATCAGCATGAAACGAATGATATTCACCAAAGAAATCTGGCGCAAACCAATAGCGCACTTTTATATCTTCCCTGATGGAACCTAACAAATAGAACTTGCCTTTTAGTTCAAACACACAGGGGCATTCAATATCATCATATACCATTGGGTATAGCAAGGGAGGCATTAACTCAACAATATCATTGGTGATTTTAACCACTCCTACACAACCTCTGCGGGAAACAGGACCGGTAATAGTGCGGGCACAAACCAGCAGGTACACTTCACCGTTATACTCATACCTGAAAGGATCGCGAAAGCTAAGCCACTTCCTTGGATTAGCATCCGGCGCTTCGTAATAAATACCTCTTGGCTCAATGGGATAAATATTTTTCCTGTTTTTTTTCCAGGTAATAAGATCATCCGATTCCGCTAAACCAATTCTTGATATAACCCCGCGGTCTCTTCGCTGAAGACCTGTATAATACATTTCAAACGCTTTGCCTTTCGCCTTTTCAGCAACCCGGCATACATCCATTGTCCACAGCATATCATCGTCCCACTCGCCGGGCTCTCCCACGAACAAAGCATTGTTCACCCTTTTCCATGAGATACCGTCCTTTGATGTGGCATGTGCGATGTAATCGTGGTTTGGAATAATCAGGTGAAACAAGTGATAAACTCCTTCGTGTATGATCACCGTTATATCACCAATTTCCCAATCACTAAATCCTGATCCTGAATACATATTTTACTTGTCTGTTTTGATTAAAAATACAAATTACTACTGGTTGCCATTATTTGGATTAGACTGTTCATTGCTGCCAATTCCGTTGATATCGATTTTGAAATGAAGACGCTTATTTTTGGTTTGGCTACTTTTACAAAGATCATATAATGTGAATAAAGAATGAAAAA
This sequence comes from Bacteroidota bacterium, assembly GCA_030946565.1. The sequence continues at coordinate 1,034 of JALYYM010000529.1, forward strand.
CGGTTATTACATACAACTATTCAGCCCGCATGGCCTTATGCGTTTTACAGATCCTGAAATTGGCAGGGATAAGGATACGGGCGGCCAGGTAAAATATGTGCTCGAACTTTTAGAAAATCTTTCATTGCATCCGCAGGTGCGAAAGGTTGATCTCTTTACCCGTCGCATCGTTGATAAGAGAGTTTCTTCTTCATACGAAAAAGAAATTGAAACGATAAACGATAAAGCCCGCATTATCCGGGTTACGTGCGGAGGAAATGCTTATCGCCAGAAAGAATCGTTGTGGGATCACCTTGATGAGTTCATAGATAAAACGATCCGCTTCATTGAAAAAGAAAATGATTTTCCGGATGTGGCACACGGCCACTATGCTGATGGTAATTACCTGGCAGGGCAGATTAGCGAAGTGTTTGGCATTCCTTTTATTGCGACTGCTCATTCATTGGGGCGCAACAAGCAAAATATTTTATTGCAGGATGGTATGTCGCCGGAAAAAATTAATGAAAAGTTCAACATGGAACGACGCATTGCCGTGGAAGAAAATTTGTTGCAGATGGCAGACGTAATTATTGTAAGCACGCAGCACGAAATAGATACGCAATATGATTTTTATGAAAATAAAAAGAAAGGAAAATTTGAAGTAATTCCGCCCGGCGTAAACACGGATTTATTTTATCCTTTCTACCGGCCTGATATGCCTTCATTCAAAATGACGATTGAGCAGGAGCAGGCGTTGTACCGGGTTAATTCGGATATAGAACGCTTTTTATTTAACCCTGCAAAACCATTAATCCTATCCATCGGGCGTGCTGATAAAAGGAAGAATTTTGAAATGATCATTCAATCTTACGGACAGGATAAGGAATTGCAGGCAATGGCAAACCTTGCCATATTCGCCGGCGTAAGAAAAGACATTACTGAAATGCCAACTGACGAGCAGGACATACTTACCAACCTGCTTTTGCTGCTCGATAAATATGACCTTTATGGAAAAATGGCCATTCCAAAAAAGAACGATCCCAGGCTTGAAGTACCGGAAATATACCGCGTTGCTGCAAGAAAAAAAGGGGTGTTCGTAAATGCCACACCGGGAGAAAACTTTGGGTTAACTATCGTGGAATCCGCTGCCTGCGGGCTTCCCGTGGTCGCGTCTCCGACAGGTGGCCCAAAAGAAATTCTTGAACATTGTGAAAATGGATTGTTGGTAGATGTAGAAGATCCTAATGCTATTGCCGATGCGCTGAAGAAAATTATTGCTGATCAGGCGTTGTGGGAAAAATATTCAACCAATGGCGTGATGGCTGTAAACCAATTGTACTCATGGACGGCGCACGCCAATAAATACATGGATATTA
>JALYYM010000081.1 GCA_030946565.1 Bacteroidota bacterium
ACACATTGTAAAAGGCATTAAACAAAGTGCGCAAAGTTTCAGAATCAACTATTGCCTCTTCAATAGTAAGCTCCAGGAAATTGGATTGATTATCGGTTTCATCAAAATTGTGTTTTGTTATATGAAACGTGAAATCTGAAATCGACTTAAATACTAACCTGGCCTGTGCATCAGCAAAAATTGATTTTACCTTTCCTTCATCATTAGATTTTACAACCACCTTTTTGTCAAATTCTTCATAGCCAGTTTCGATATCCTGCATGCCAAAAAATTTTCCGATTTCATCAAGCAATCCCTGGTGATGAATAGCAAATTTAAAGTCGCCGGCGTGCCACAGTTCGCTTTGAAACATGGTAGTTTGGTATCCGCCTTCAAAACCACCACCCGGATCTATTTCTATGCTGAATATAATTTTACTATTCTTATAATTTATAACGACGGTGTATGAAAATTCATTAGCCTTTAAGTCTTCGCCGATTTGTTTCCATATCTCTTCGGGATTATCACCACTGATTATTTTTTCAACTTCCATAAATAATTTTTTAAAGGTTTCAACAATTGTTCAATTTAATAAAGTGTAAAAACATTTTGCATTGCATCATGCCTCCCGATAAAGAAATCATCTCTTTATCATGTTCAGTATTGATAAAGTTTCGGTGATCATTTTAGCATTGTATTCCAATGCCAGGTCTTTGTGATTAATTGCATCTACTATAGTGCCAATCCAGCAAAGGCCCGCAGTAAAAAAATAAAGAATGCCCATGCCGGTATGCCCAATTACAAAGCGGTGTATTCCGGCAATAAACACAAGCCCAAGAAGGCACAGTAATAATATTGTTTGCGGGTCTTTTCTTTTAGAGCGGTAAATCATGCAAAAGTGCGTGAGCTCATCATCGCTAAAGCCTTGCGTATGCGAGTTGATAGTTAGTAACTCTTCGGGGGTTACATCATACAGGTATTTCAAAAGAGTAGAGTTTACCGGTCCAAAGTTTTTGTCGTATTGCATAATGGAGATTTTGTATTTACATTAAATATTGCCAGGTAAGCCAATTTATAAATCCTGGCAAAGATTACAATTAATGCAAAAATACCAAGGGGATGGGCAGCGAAAGATTGCCTTACATCGCCATGAAATAAGAAGCTGATGGAATGGCCAAGCCCGCATCCGGGACATTTATTAAAGCCCAAAAATTTCAAAATACAGAATGAATAATGTGCGTCAGTGTCCGGCTTCATAAAAGCCAGGAGAAGCAAAGCCACTACCCAAAAAATCATTTCAAACCTGACAACTATTTGATATCGCCTGAATGTTATAAGCAATGGAAAATATTTTAAACAAGATATTAAAATGTTTTAAAAATAACCATGCTTAAAATTTAGCAGGCCTGATACAAGACTTGCTATAAAATAAAAACTAAAAGAATATGCCTGTACTATTCTTCCATAAATAAGATGTTCAAACCGTATATGAGTATTTTGGCCTGTTAGTATCCTGTATGATAGCGCTTGCCAAAAACGAGAATGTTCGCCTTTCTTTTGATAATGCTTCCGACCGTGCGATATTTGAATTCAATTTTAGTAATTGTTCTTCCATCGGCAGCTAATTCTATCAGCTTGCTTTCCTGGCCTGCAGCAAGGCTTTCATCAACAGCCGGAGATAATTTATCACCACTGTCAAAAAACACGGCAAGTTCGCTCAGCTTTATTTCTGCCCCTTCTACTTTAAAGCGAAGCGCAGTAAATTGATTCCTGCTGTTCACATTTATTACATCGGTTTCCCTGATAAAGCCTGCTTTTGTTTCCCCGAGAAGTTCCCAGCCTTCTTCTACCGCTATGCTGTTTCGGGTAGAGCCGCAGGAAAAGGAAATTATTACCAGCGAAATAAATAAGGAAAACCTGAGTAAGTTTTGAAAGGAATAAGTAATTTTCATATTGTTGTTTTAGCAAATCTAATTAATCTTTATAATCGCCCTAATACATTCCTTGCTGCATTTATTTTTTCGCGCAAAATAATAAGCTTTATCAATCTTTTTTTCAAAGGCGAAATCGCTTTTTTAAAAATCAAAAAACTTTTTAATTTTTTTTAGAAGCTTGTGGTTCGGTTGCAAAAGTCAGTTAACTTTATGCTAAATTATTCCAGAATACAATAAAAGGATGAGAACTAAAAACGATTTATACAAAAAGAGAATATTAAAAGAACTTTATTTCACTCCCTCACTTTCCTGTGCAGACCTGTATGTAAGAATTAATAAAAGTTTCCCGCTTATTGCAAAATTACTCAATGAGTTAATAGAAGAAGGATTAGTTATAGAGAACGGTTACGCGATTTCGACTGGAGGCAGGAGGCCGTTGACTTATGCTATTCAGGAAGACGTTATGTATGTGGTATCGGTAGCAATGGATCAATTTGTGACAAGAGTGGCCATCATGGATATGCAAAACAAGTTCATAACACAAGTTGAAAATATTGAATTGGATTTAGCGGGAAACGAGAAAGCGCTTCCTGAGCTTATTGAAAAGATTGAAGACATGATCCAATCTTCCTGCATACCCAAAAACAAAATAAACGGGGTGGGAATTGGCATGCCGGGTTTTGTAAATGCTGAGAAGGGCATTAACTACACATTTTTGAAAGGGCCGCACAAAAGCATATCTCATACTATTTCAGAAAAAATTGGATTGCCTGTTTACATTGACAACGACTCCAGCCTTGTAGCGTTAGCTGAGCAGCGCTTTGGCGCCGCTATCGACAAAAAAAATGCAATGGTGATCAATGTTGGCTGGGGCATAGGACTTGGTTTAATATTGAATGGGCAGCTTTTTCGGGGCCATGATGGATTCGCAGGAGAATTTAGCCACATTCCGCTTTTTAACAATGGTAAATTGTGTGGTTGCGGCAAAAGCGGTTGTCTTGAAACAGAGACGTCGCTTATTACAATAATAGAAAAAGCAAAAGAAGGCCTGAAAGCAGGCAGGCTTTCCAAAATAAATATTCCCGCCGGGGCGCATTTTGGGCAATCGATTGAAAATATAATGCATGCCGCACAGAATGGGGATCGGTTCGCTGTGGAATTATTTACAGAGGCAGGCTACAACGTTGGAAGAGGCGTTGCCATTCTTATACATTTATTAAATCCCGAGATTGTTATACTGAGTGGAAGAGGTTCTTCTGCCGGAAAAGTTTTGATGGCCCCTATACAGCAGGCATTGAATGAGCATTGCATTCCGAGGCTTTCGCACAGTACAGAATTAGAAATCTCCACGCTTGGTTATATGGCGGAATTAATGGGCGCCGCGGCTTTGGTGATGGAAAATTTTGAAAAAGAATTTGATAGATTTTATGCAGCAATTTCGCAAAATGTATTGCCATGAATATGAGAGATCATCAAGCAACTCAAGTTCAATTTTATACTTGAACTTAATTTTTTTTATTCATAATAATTCGCAAAGGAATATCTATAATAAACTTAAACCCAAAAATTAAATCATGAAAAAACAATCAAAACGACTGCTCTTGTTCTTGCCAATGTTTTTTTGCGTAGTGTTTTCTTTCGCGCAGGAAAAGCAAGTTTCAGGAACGGTTAAAGACCGGGATGGAAATGCATTGGCTAATGTTTCTTATATTATTAAAGGCACAAAGGCAGGTGGTACGACAGATGCCAATGGTAATTTCAATGTAAGTGTAAAAGGCCCAAAAGCCGTACTGTTATTTACTTCAGTAAACTTTAAGCCACAGGAAGTAACTGCCGGTGAAGGGGCTAACCTTTCCATAACCTTAGAGCCCGCCGTAAGCAGCCTGAACGAAGTGGTGGTTACAGCCCTTGGCATTAGGAAAGAAAAAAAGTCTTTAGGTTATTCAGTACAGGAAGTGAAAGGCGAAAAACTTGTGGAATCAAGAGAGGTTAACCTTGTCAATGATCTTACAGGTAAAGTATCAGGATTGCAGGTAGTTCGTTCCGGTAACGGGCCTGCCGGCTCTTCGCAAATTTTATTACGGGGAAACAATTCACTAACAGGCCTTTCACAACCCCTCATTGTAGTGGATGGAATACCGATGGATAATTCTACAGGACGAGTAGGTATCGGCGCTTCCAATGGTTTTTATAATACAACACTTGACCAGGGTAATGGTTTAAGCGACATTAATCCCGAGGATATTGCTTCCATCAGTGTATTGAAAGGCCCGGCAGCGGCTGCACTATATGGCTCTCTCGGTGGTAATGGTGTTATTTTAATTACCACAAAAACAGGTAAAAAACAGCCAGGTTTGGGAATTACTGTTTCATCATCAGTAGGGTTTGAAAGCATTTTTGCTAACCCGGATATGCAAAATGAATATGCACAGGGAAGCCAGGGTAGATTTGATTCCTTATCTACTTCAAGCTGGGGACCAAAAATAAACGGCCAAACCGTAATAGATTATTCTGGTAAGCAAGTAAAATTGCGGTCTTATGATAATGTAGGTAATTTCTTTAATACTGGCGTTATTTCTAATCAGAATGTATCAATTCAGCAGCAGATGAATTCAACATCTATTTATGCG
>JALYYM010000551.1 GCA_030946565.1 Bacteroidota bacterium
ATGATAAGCCTTTTTTAAAATTCGAACGTCTCTTAGATACTTATCTTGCTTACGCTCCCAAAGGGTTAACCTCGTTTATAAAAGCAATGCCGCTTTGGATGAAGCAAAAATTGTTTTTAAAAAAAATAATTCGGGATGAACTTAAATCCTTAACAGGTAGTAATACCGGCAAATTAAAAATACTATTTACCGAACATCATCTGTCACACGCGGCCAGCGCTTATTTTCCTTCATCTTTAAGCGAGAGTGCGATCGTTACCATTGTGCAGCACTTGCAGCCTGGCATATTTATTATAAGAAAGAAAAAATTAGCCATTCATTCTACGATGGAATGAAAGGTTCTTATTTAGTTCCGGAGTTTAGCAACCATGGAATTGAAAAAATTTGTAAGCAATTGAAAATAGTTTACAGTTTAGAAACGGTTGAAGTATTAATAGAAAAGACTGCCTTATTATTAAGAGAAGAAAATGTAGTGGGCTGGTTCCAGGGAAGAATGGAATTCGGTCCAAGGGCTTTAGGCAATAGGAGCATTCTTGCCGATCCGCGGGATCCGGAAATGCAAAAGAAACCGCCTGCCCGGGTTTAGTCAATAAAAGTTTTAATGTAAGGGGCGAACCAATTGTCTGCACAACGGCTGAGGCGATTCATTGCTTTATGAACACTGAAATGGATGTTCTTGTTTTAAACGATTTTTTAATTTTGAAAAAGGATGAAGCGAAAGAAGAGGGTGCATTTCAAAATGTCGCTCTTGGTTAAAGGTTGTCAACCTTCCAGGCAGAGTTTTTAAATCTAAATTAACTTTTTGAAAGGTTGACAACCTTGCGGCATTTTGAAATGAACCCAGAAGATATTTTACCAGATGAATGAAATTTTGTTTACTAATTTTATTTAATGAAAGAGCTTTTACACGACCTCTGGAAGTATTTATTGCAAAATAAAAAGTGGTGGCTGATACCTTTAATGGTTACGTTGCTTTTGATAAGTTTCTTGTTGATTATTGCCGGTTCGTCTGCCTTATCACCCTTCATTTATTCATTATTTTAAAATGGTAAAAAACAATATTAGTAAGGAAAAGGATTCTGTATTAGCGCTGATAATTTTAGCGTTGTTACTCTCTCTCTTTTTTAGAAACAAGATATTTGTGTATGCAGGTATTGCTATAGCAGGCGGTTCGATTCTATCATTGGTTGTTACAAACTGGTTGCACATTTTCTAGAACAGCGTCACTGAGTTTATCGGGAAAGTAAATGCATGGATTACATTAACTGTAGTTTTTATTTTAATAGTAATGCCTACTGCTATTTTCAAAAACTTATTCGGTAAAAAAGATATGCTTTTAAAAAAAGGAAACATCACCACTACATTTCAAACGAGAAATAAAACATATTCATCGCCCGATCTTGAGAATCCGTGGTAGTTGGATTATTGAAATATAAACGAACACATCATCGCATAATTCAAGAGTATAAATCGTAGCAATTTGCCCCGGCTTAAGAAATTTTTTAAACACCTGCTTGCCATATTGTTTGGTATTTTCCTTGCGCTTATTATCCTTGAAATTGTTTTGCGAATCTGGCATCCATTTGAATATACGGTACGGGGCGATAAGATAATTTAAAGTTGAACGACTACGATTGTGCAACCAATTTGGCAGGTATTGGAAATGTATAACGATGAGATTAGAAAGATGAGATCACACGGAACCGCGGTAATTGACCTTGCTGCCGCAATGCCTAAAAATTCAAAATATTATTATGATTTTATGCATTACACAAATGCCGGTGCAGAAAAAGTAGCCTCGATAATTTCGGATAGTTTGCGGTTGATATTAAAATAATCTGGCTCTTTCCCAAAGCACATAAGCCGAAAGAATTTAAAATGGAATTTGCACGAAAAAGTTCGAAGAGAATTGTTAGACGGCTTTCTTAAGCTTGCCCTGGCTGATAGTACTTTGCCTGTTATAATCCTCAATGTCGGCAATAAATCTTCTTTCTTTTACCAGGTAACCGTTGCCTTTTTCACAAAAATGAACCTTTATGTTTTCAATACTAATAGGGTTGCCATCGGGTATGTCGGCTATGTTGCTATGCCTTATGTCGTGTCCGTCAATGATCATTACAAGGCCGCTTCCTATAGCTTCCATTTTGTTGCCGTTTGTTATCAGCATGCCTGTATCTTCTCCAAGCCCAATACCTATGGCAGCAGGGTTGCTCGCTATCGCCTGGGCAAGCCTTCCAAACCTTCCACGTTTTTCAAAATGGCTGTCAAAAACGACATCATGCATAAAGCCAAGGCCGGTAGTTATTTTTACTTCCC
>JALYYM010000559.1 GCA_030946565.1 Bacteroidota bacterium
TTTGTTCATTGAAATTTAAATTGTGTGCCATGATTGTAAATTTTAATTGTTTAATAAATGTTTAAAGTCAGCATAAGCCTCGTTCGTTCTAATCTTAGCAACCCGGCCTTGAAACAGGGTTGGCAAAAGCAAGGTTTTTGTAAAAAGAATACTACCCCACAAATATTTTCTCCGAAGGAGGCCAAACCGGGGTGGAGATTGTTTTTGCAAAACCTGTGGCCAGTCCCGCCCCTGCATTTTGGCGGGACGCAGACCTTGCTTTTGGCAAAGCCTGTCAAGAAATTTGCGTCAGATAAGGATGAATGAGTTTTTAAAAAGTAGTGCTTATGAAATCTGCTTTGCAGCAACTTTACCATTTGAAGTAACTGGAATTGTGTTTGGTCAGGTACGAGCCAATCTCAATGACCATTATATTTATCCGGTGCAGTTCTCCCGGCTTATTTGCCGAAGGCGTAAAAGAAATAAGACGGGTGTACTGCACCGGGTCATTGCAATAGTTTTTGCCAGGTCTATTTTTTAAGCAATCATTTATATCGTCTTTACAATTTAATTAATCTGGAATTGTGTTTGGTGAGGTACGATCCAATCTCAATGACCAATATATTTATCCGGTGCAGTTCACCCAGCATATTTGCCGAAGGCATTAAAAAAAATAAGATGGGTGTTGTGCATCGGATCACTACAATAGTTTTTGCCAATTCTATTTTTCGAGCAATCATTTAGTCATCTTTGCAATTTGATTAATCTGGAATTGTGTTTGGTGAGGCACGAGCCAATCTCAATGACCAATACATTTATCCGGTGCAGTTCTCCCAGCATATTTGCCGAAGGCATTAAAAAAAATAAGACGGGTGTACTGCACCGGGTCTTTGCAATAGTTTTTACCAGGTCTATTTTTTGAGCAATCATTTAGTCATCTTTCCAATTTGATTAATCTGGAATTGTGTTTGGTGAGGCACGAGAAAATCTCAATGACCAATATATTTATCCGGTGCAGTTCTCGCTTATTTGCCGCAGGCGAAAAAGAAATAAGATGGGAGTACTGCCCGAAGATTCAATAAACAACATTGACCATCAGATTTATCCTTACAAAATTTCACCCATTCCGTAAGGGATTGCAGTGGAAATCCTTCAAAGAAGATTGTAACAAAAAGCCCGGCCCGGAGGGAACGGCAACCTTGAATTCAGGAAATGTTCTCATCTTACGTTACCCACTGAATAAGATCATAAGTAATAATTATTGGACAAAACCTTCACGATTTGGGTTTATCACCTTTTGCAGATAACACATACGGGGTAAAAAGAGGGTGACATTGGTGCTGCCTGCAATTTATTGAAACAGCTTTCTAATTGTTCTGTTATCATATGTTCTCTGCCTATCTGGCCAGCCATCTCAGCGTTTCGTAACGTCAGCAAAGAAAGAGAGAAATTGCTCAAAGTAAAAAAAGCCACTCTATGTTTCTACGTATCAAACTATCCTTCCCTTAAAAATATCTTTATATGCTCGTTCTGCAGCATGGTATCCAGCCATGCCGTGGACGCCGCCGCCGGGTGGCGTGGAAGAGGAGCAAATATAAATTCCCTTCTTCGATGTTCTGTACGGCGATAATCTTAATGCAGGCCGGGTAAAAAGCTGAGCGATATCCTGCACGCCCCCATTAATATCGCCACCGATATAATTTGAATTGTATGCTTCGAGCTCTTGTGTGTCCATTACATGCCGCGCCAAAATTCGCTCTCTGAAGCCCGGGGCAAAACGTTCAACTTGCTTCTCAATATTCTCTGTCATATTTTTTGATGAACCCTTCGGCACATGGCAGTAGGCCCATGCTGTATGTTTGGAAGCGGGAGCCCGTGACTTATCAAAAACACTTGGTTGGGCGAAGAGTACAAACGGCTTATCGGGATGTTTCCCTTTTGCACTTATATTTTCAGTGTATGCAATTTCTTCTAGAGTGTTTCCAAGATGGACGGTTCCTGCACTGCGGCATTCAATTGCTTTAAATGGAGTCTGTGCATCTAGGGCCCAATCAATTTTATAAACGCCCATGCCATAGCGAAATCTTTTGAGTTGCCAACGATAAAAAGAAGAAAGCTTATGCCCCGCAATATTCAGTAATTGCTGCGGTGTTACATCAAACAAAATGGCGCGTGACGAAGGAAGTTGCTGTAGGGTAGTCACTTCAAAATTCGTTTCTATTTTTCCGCCAATAGATATAAAATATTTTACCATGGCGTCAGCAATGCTTTGCGACCCGCCGCGTGCTACTGGCCAGCCTTTATTATGTCCAAGCAATAAAAGCACTAACGCCATGGCAGACGTCGCTGCATTCGTAAGGGGCTGCATGGAATGTGAAGCCATACCCGCCCAAAGGCCACGGCCATGTACGGTATGCAAATGATGGTTTGCGAATTTTTTTGCAGAAGCAAGGCCGTAATATCCAAATTTACTTACTGCGATTGGATGTTTTGGAATACCTAATGGACCTAAAATGAAATTAACTATTAACTGCCAATCCCTTAATAAGGGATTCATCAAGCCACAATAAAATGCAGAATCTGTTGACAAAGACTGCGCAGTAGCAGTTATTGAGGAAACTAGTTTGGCCGCAGTTCCATCATCGAAAGGATGTGCCGCAGCAATTGAAGGGTATATATAATCTAATCCAAATTTTTGGAGAGGAAGCGAAGTGAAAAAAGGAGACGAAGCCCCCAGCGGATGTATTGCGGAGCACACATCATGTATATAGCCAGGTAGCGTTAATGGCAACGATCTCATTCCACCGCCTATGGACGATTTCGCTTCAGTGATTAAAACTGAAAGTCCTTTTTGCTGGAGCGTGATAGCAGCCGCCAACCCGTTCGGCCCTGAACCAACTACAATTGCATCAAAATCTTCCCTCATGTCAGCCATAAATTATTAGTCAGTGCCCCCGAATGTTTATACCTCTTTTTTCAACAAACTCTTGATTAGCGTGGCCCATTGCAGTTCGGAAAGTCCAATCATTGCCCCGGCCCCGACAAGGGTGTTTCTTATTTTATCTTTTACAGAATGTGTATCAGTATTCAACACCTCGTTACGCCCATGAAAAGCAGCAGAAACTGTATTGTTTTTTCTTTGAATGATGATGGTAGATGTGGCATCACTTGTAAAAAAATGTGCTATATCATTACCCGGATGATTCGGATTTTTACACGAACGCATACGGATACCAATTGATTCATTAGTTGAAGAGGGGTCAGTAGAGTCTTCCACCGCCTCTAGATAAACCCAGTCATAACCATCCCCAGCTGCAGGACCTGGACCGGGTATGTCAATCATGATATAATCATTCAATTTTGCAAGGCGGCTGGTTTCGTTTCCTTGTTGATCTGCAAGGGAGAAATGTGCACTTGCAAAACCGATAAGCTCGTGCCAAATGTTAACATTCAGCATTCTTTTATAGGCTCTTTTAAAAGCGTCTAAGGCCTCTTCACGATTGTCGAGAGTAATGGAATGCTCGACATCAGTATGCTTGCCTTTAATATTGTTGGGAACTATTTTCTTGAATATTGGTTCCATATGATTGATTTACTTTTGATGCTTACAACGTTTTGGCTAGCCCATCAATTGAAATAGTAAGAATGTAGGCTCTTAACTTTTACTTCGCTTTGCGCTGACGTTAAAGTAATTTAAAGGAAAGCATTTTCTAACAGTCATCTGCACAACACTGGAAGCAAGGATCCAGCTTCCTCCCTCGCTGGCTCTTCTAAATAAATTGTTCCTATGCAAGTTCATCATTAACATGGAGATCAAATCAATACCAACCGTTATCTAATGTCTACTTGTTAAATCGGTATTGGGGAATGGTCTACATGAATCCTTCCTTTCAATCCGTCTCTCCTTCCTCAAGTAAAACTTGATTTCCCGATTTCAGATCACCTTTTGTTGAAGGCTCTTGCTTTTCAATACTAGCATCTTTCTCTTTATCATAATTATCTGCTTTTATTCCCTCAGTTGTTTCGGTAATTTTTTTTTCTCTCTCCATAATTGATTTTTGGTTTTTGGATACAGAAAGCATGCCGGAGTTTTTTCGATTTTAAGGGCAGTTGTTTACTATCTCTTCTTTGCAGGTTACTTTTCTTATGACAATCATCTCGTGTAATGCCTGTAAAAACTTTGCTCTGTAAACAATATTCATAGCTTCTAAGATCATTTCGTTAAACACTAGCATTGGCGTTCGATAATCAAGTGTTCGCGTTGGCCGTTCATTTAATTCATCCTGCACGAACTGCAAACGTTCTTGTGTGCTGTACTTGTCCTGTCAATCAGATGGCTGTTTATATTTTGTCAAACAACCAGTTTGAAAAATCTTTAATGTTATAAAACAATTCATCTGGTTTTAGTTCTTTTAATTTTTCAGGTTCAGTCGTGGCTGCCCAAGCCGCTGCAACAACCGGAACTCCAACTTTTCTACTGGCTATAATGTCACTGGTTGCATCTCCAACATAAATTACTTCGTTGCTCTTTATGTCTTTTAATGAATTTAAAATAATCTTAAAGCCTTCTGCTTTTCTTGCTCCATCTGGCGAACCAGTTTCAATGAATTCAAAAAAATGACTAAGGTCAAAATGTTTTAAAGAAATGTTTGTACTATGTTTTCCTTTACCAGTTACCATTGAAATATGAACTCCTTTACTTTTCAAAGTCTCCAGCAGTTCTTTAATGCCGTCAAAAGGAACAGGACACATTTCGTGTAGATTTTCATACAAACGCAAGTAGTCTGCAACTCCTTTGTTATAATGCTTAGGTGCAAGAGCGATAATTGTCCCTTCTTCCGACGGTCCGAACGTTGCAATAATTTCAGCGTCAGAAAGCGAACGCTTAATAAGTGGTTCGATAGATTGTCGGAATGCCTGAATACAAAGCGGTAAAGTATTAGCTAAAGTTCCGTCAAGGTCAAAAATTACAGCTTTTATTTTTTGCATTTTTAGTCTTAAAGTTATTTTAAGCCCATGTTGGTGTTTCTTCTTCCACATAGACAGCTTTTACAAAGAATAACAAAGATCGCCGCTTAGACGAAAAAAAGTAAAACGTATTAATAACACCGTGTACATTTACGACATCATTAAGCTCTTACAATTATTGCCCGCTTCCATGGTGGGTCAACATGCAGGAATGGTGGGTCAACATCATCGGAATTTGCAGCAGATATGTATCTAAGACAATAGTGCGTTGGCGTATTTGGCAAGGGTGCCGAAATTGCTTATAGCAATTTATTTTTATCAAGATTCGTTCAATAAACAATTTTGATGGTGAATTTATAAGCGGCTACTGCAGTGGCCGCTTTTTGTATTAGTAGCCCAAAGAGAAGCGATAGAATTCCTGGCCCCGGTTCATACCTCACGAGTCGGAATGGTGTGGTCCGTGAGAACGAACCAAGGCCATGGGCAGTTTATTTTAGTATTCCGAATTTTTCGTTTTTAAAGTCAATTATAATGCATTTACCAAGAAAAAAAACATTGCCTGTCAAACCGCTGATTTTTGATTGAACAAAAAATTCATTCATCCCATCTGGGGTTGGATTTAAAAATGAAAGTTTCGGGTTATTGATTTCTATCCCAGTGCCTTCAATTGTCAATCTACTTTTCAGAGGCGATTCCCACACATCTACAGTCCTTCCCCAGCTGTTTAATTTTTCAAACTTTGTAATATGTGAAGTGTCGCAAAATCTGGCCCAATTTTCTTTAGTTGAGGTAAAACCGAATATGCTATTTCCTGTGTCAAACATAACATTCATTGTTGTATCATTAATCTCAAAAGGTAGTATAACACGTCCCTTGGAGTCGGATTTATAGGCAATAAATTTTACATTTCCTGAAATTTTTTTAGGCAAGCTATCTACAATACATAACCTGTTTTTTTTGTAATCAATTATTAAAATTTTATTTTGAACAAAGTCGGCACCAATCGTTCCTATAAATTTTGTTGTGCTTGTTAAAACACTGTCGGCCGTCATTTCGTCTCCATAATTCTTCCGTATAAAAATCCTTTTTCCTTTAAATAAAATTTTATTTAACGAGATAGTCGTGTTTGTGAGCCATTGATATTCATCTTCATTGATTACTTTACTGCTTAAAAATTGGTATTTATCTAAATAAGGTTTTAGAGTATTGCCATAAAACATAGTTAAGTCGGCACCTAAGTCGAATTGCACTACAAATTTGCCTGGCACATCTTTTATTTTTAAAGGAATTAAAATTGCCGTCTTGTCAAAATGCTGTCCATTAACTTCAGAAGAATCCCAATCAAAATATATCCAGGGCAAATTGTCAAACTTTGATTGTCCAGGTGAATTTGTTATTCGGAGCAAAAAAAAGAATATTATAAAAATTGAGATTCTCATTTAATAAAATTATTGTCCGGCTTTTAAAGTGCCATTCGCGATTTAGGCTTAGCGATGTGCTGGTATTGTATAACTGTCAGATCACAACTGCAGCCGATTGAAAAACTGATGTTGAAGATAACAACAAATGCTCAACAGCGTAATGTCGCCCTAAGGGAGAAAATGATGTAATACTATGGCAAGGTTATAATTATTATCATCGTCTTTTGTAAGTTTATTTTCCGACAATTTCATTCTTATGGTTGGCACATTCCACCACGTCGGCTAGCCATGGGCGTTAGGCTTTATTCATTAAACTTTATGGCTTATGTACAAAAAGCTTTCCCCCTTTTTATTGTTGATAATAGTTTCGTGTGCGACCCCAGGTATCAAGCTGACCAATGATATGGATAAGATTAATAAAAACCTGCAGGATCTAAAGACAATGATTATAGATGAATTTCCAAACTCAAAAGTTGGCTATTCTGTATCGAACGTAAAGAATCCAAAGCTCAGGAATATTCTTCAGTCACAAAATGTTTCTCAAATAAGTATAACGTACAAAGCTTTGTCCATACCATCCAACATCTCCCACAAAGTTTTGCCTTCTCTTAAAAACGAGCTGGACAGTACGATAACATTTTCCTGGATAAATGAAATGGACCATCAAACAAAATACAATAACCTGTATTATTTTTTTGGCAGAACAGCGCCTGCTCTCAGAATATCAAAAACCGGTAATGACAAAAACGTAAGAATTAATGATAGCATTTGGATTCAAAAAATAATTTACGACAACGTTACTATATACTAACTAAGTGGAGCGGGGGGTTTAAATAGCAGAGCATTGGAAGAGCACGAAACCAGGACGTTGAAAAGACATTGGTTATTTATGAAGAAGACTATTATTATTGATTAACTCTGTAAATGATTGAAGCAAGTAATTTTCTTGTTGCGGAAGCGTTACTTATGAATAAGAAAGCCTGCGGTTCAATAATGCTACAGGCCTTTCTATGTTTTATAAGTGGGTGGTTATGTGTTATGCCTACGTTGGTGTTACTAACAATACATAAAACTTATCATTCATCGCCCATGATGTGTGTTGCTTGCGGATGGCTTTGCAGCGTAGCAATCAATATCACCAGCAAGAGTTAAGAACTAAGATAGCCATGTGATAAGAACCTTAAATTACCAACAAAATAAATAGATCGTTAACTTAAAAAATGATGAATACCTAAACGCTGCGTCAGCGTGGTCTTACAAAATTGGATGAGGTTTTTACTTTTTATGCGCCAGTTCTTTCCAATCCTTTTCCTTTACAGTCACGTCAAATTTTTTCGCTGCTTTTTTAATATTTTCAAAGGCTTCCTTTCGCTCTTCATCGGTTACATCTTTTACCTGATCGAACCGGGCCATTGCGTTGCGCACGTGAGATGCATCTTCAAGAGGTTCTTTCCGCTGCTTTGGAAAAGCAAACTCTTTGTTATTAAGTTTTTTCTTATCTGCAGCTTGCAAACCTGCCGTTCTGCTTTTCTTTGGTGCTTTCGCAGCCATAATTATGATGTTTGTAGTTTATAATAGTTTTAAAAATTTATACCATATTTCAATGCCGCATGAAATATTAAATAGTAATGGTACCTGCTCTCAGCTCGTATCGTACGTTTAGGAGCACATTGAAAATAAACTCCTTTAGACAGTGATAATTTATCCAACAATTTCTTTAAGATCTATTTTTTCAAGATTTCTTCTGGCGGGGGCAGTGAGCATTTCTCCATCGGCATCAAACCGTGATCCGTGGCAGGGACAATCCCACGATTCTTCTGCATTATTCCATGCCACCTTACAATCAATATGCGTACATGCAGGATTCACTGCGTGCGATTTTCCACTTTCATCTTTGAAAAGAGCAATTGAGTGACTTTCATATTTTACAACCTTTGCTTCACCATTCGCAATGTCTGAAAGCTCATTGATTGTAGAAGAAGTAAACCATTTGCCAATAAAATTCACGGCAACGTCGGCGGCTTCTTTTACAAAATCTGTAAAGCCGGCAATTGGTTTTATTCTTCCAGGGCTATAAAGTTTTTCATACGCACTCTTAGCGGTAACGATCATATCAGTAAGCAACTTGGCAGCAATATGGCTGTAAGTCATACCGTTTCCGCCAAAACCTGTTGCTACAAAAACGTTGTTACCATTACCAGGCAAGTGCCCGATGTAAGGAAGGCCGTCTACAGATTGAAAATCTTGAGATGACCATTTATAGGGTATATGTTCAATTGCAAAATATTTACGCAGGTAAGCTTCAAGTTTCGTAAAGCACATTTCTGTATTTTCTTCATGGGCAGTTTTATGATCTTCTCCACCGGCAATTAAATATTTTTCACCATCAATTTCCTGCGTACGATAATAATGGTAAACATCATACATGTCGTAAGCCAGCCCTGCAGGATAGTTGTTATCCTTAAGTTTTAAAGCCATTGCATAGCTCCGGTAAGGTGCACAACGAAAATGTAAAACATTTCCGCCGGGCGGTGTATGCGTTGCATAAATTAAATGTCTGGCGTTTATAATACCCCTGTCGCTTTCGATCTCTAGAATATCTTTTTCATGCAAGCCCGTTATCCTGCAACCCTGGAGCAGAGTGCCACCGGCATCTTCAAAGGCTTTTGCTATTCCATACAAATATTGTGATGGATGAAACTGCGCCTGTTTTTCAAATATCATGGCTTTTTTAAATTCTACAGGTACAGGTATCTTATCACTATATTTTACTTCGCAGCCCGCTTTTGCAGATGCCTCGAAAATGTCTTCCAGCTCTTTACTTTGATCATCATCCTGCGAAAAAAGAAACCCTTGTTGTTTACTAAAGCCACAATTAATGTTATATTCTATAATATTTTTTTCAATAAGCTCCAATGCCCCAGTGGCCGACGTATAAACCAAATGTGCATTATCTTCCCCGAAGTTTTTCTCAATTTCGCTATACGGGCTATCCATGAAAGTATTCAAGTGTGCAGTAGTTCCACCTGAGGTACCAAACCCGATTGTTTTAGCTTCAGCAATAATGCACTTTTTGCCAGCTTTTTGTAAGAGTAGCCCTGTGCTAATGCCTGTCATACCACCACCTACAATCAATACATCATAAACGATAGATGTAAGGGTATGTGTTTGTGAATTATAGTCCGGAATTTCTTTTTGCCAGAGGCTTTTAGTAGCGCCGTCTCTTTTCATAAAATTAAATTATTGATTATACAATGTATTTTATTTAAATAGAACGATAACAATTTTAAAGCCATAGAAAAACGAAGATTTATTTAATGATATTTCGACATCAAGGGTCAGGTGGCAGCCTTTGGTTTTGTTTCAAAAACATTAAAACTATCGGGTGGCAAAATAAATTGGTGTGCTAGTTGCTCTGGCTATTATAAATTATGAACATGAAAAATCTACTTGGTGGTTTTGCAGGAGCACTCGCCTTGAACCTATTACACGAAACATACAAAAGAATAGATTCCAAAGCGCCACGTATTGACCTTGTTGGTGAAGAAGCTCTTTCAAAAATAATAGAAAGAACAGGCAACGTACCGCCAAAGGGGGATCGATTATATACTGCTACACTTGCCGGAGATATAGTCTCAAACACCTTCTACTATGCGCTGATAGGGTATGGAAACAAAGAAAGCATTATCACTCGCGGCACCTTATTAGGCCTTGCCGCGGGCGTTGGGGCGCTCACCTTAACCAAACCATTAGGCTTGAGCAATTCGCCTGTAACAAGAACTAAAAGAACAAAGGCGCTAACGGTGGCATGGTACATAGCTGGTGGTGTAGTAGCTGCGTTAACTATTCGGGCGCTCGATAAATAAATCATCAACTACAGGACGGCAACATCAGCAAAAGGAAGTCGGCATAACATTCCTAAGATAATATTGTTCAGAAAAGTCGGGTGGGGGACACCCGCCAGGAAAAAGGGGATAAGTTAACAGATATTCACTAAAGGCAATATAAATTGGCAGATGGCTTTTTATTTAGCCAATTTCTTTTCAACAATTTCTTTTCTTTTTTTCCATTTGCCAATGGGTTCAGGATCGTTCAAACTAACCCCCCTTTTATCTACCAACCCGAGGGATTTATTTAATTTACTGCTTAAATCATCAACTGTTTGCGAATGCTTTGGCCTGTGCTTCTTGTAATACGCCTCGTAACTCTTAATAGCGGTATTGATAACATTAAGTTCTTTTTTATACTCCTTTGACTTTCTGAATAGTTTCATGAGCTTATTATATGCGTTGATATTAAGGTTATCCCTTTTGGTAATATCCTGGTATAGCTCAATCGCTTTATTATCCTCCTCTTTTTTTTCAAACTCGCTTGCCTGCTGCAATATTGATTCCAGGGAATCTTCGTTTTCATCTATCATGGTATAACGATTGAATTATAAATCGTGCCTCTCAATAGCCTCGCCAATTTGTGCGACTAATCCTTTATCCATAAGCTGGCCATAGTATTCGTTAGTAAATTCCATCCTGGTATTCTGAGAGCACTTAGTCCCGGTTCGAAAATATAGAGCAATGTATTGTTTCTCCAAAAGTCATGTAATGCTGCATACTCAGTGCGGAAAACTCGTTTTATTGTAAACTTGTCACCATTAACCTCAACCTCAAAATCATGTGTTCTTTTCTTCATGAAACCTCCATTTAGTGATTCCGATTGAAAAGTTTGCTACCATTAAGTTGCGGAAATTTTCACCTTAAATGCTTCAAATTTTATTGATAATAATCTCAATAAAAGATGAAATAAAGATATAAACAAATACAATCTCAAGTTATCTTTATGTATGCCGGAGCTTCCCGATATACAAGTTTTCTCTTCTAATCTCAAACTGCTATTTGCAGGAAAGAAGTTAAACAAAATTACCGTTGTCAATGGAAAGAAACTACAGGACACACAAAAAGAACTTTCTGCATCGTTAGAAGGTAAAATACTCAAAGACATTTATCGGTCAGGCAAAGAAATACGGCTTCTATTTTCAGGTAATACTTTGTTAGGAATGCATTTAATGTTAACAGGCGATATATTGCCTTTTGACATCACCAATGAAAGTAAATTTTCCATCGTAGAACTTTATTTTTCAAATAGTAAAGGCTTTGCCCTTACTGACAGGATGCGTAATGCTAATGTAAGGCTCAACCCGGAAGATAAAAATGGTATTGATGCTTTGGATAAAGGATTAAATTATAAATATCTAAAAAGCATCTTCAATAGAAAGGCCAAGGTTAAAAATATTTTACTTGATCAAAACTTTATAAGAGGAATTGGAAATTCTTATTCAGATGAAATTTTATGGCTGACAAAAGTTTCCCCGTTTTCTGTTTGTGAGGCTATACCCGATGAAAAAATAAAGGAGCTTGCCCTGAATATAAAAAAAGTTCTTCGTAAGGAAATAGCAAACATTATGAAAAAGTATCCAGGCCTTATACATGGAGAAGTAAAAGACTTCATGAAAATACATACAAGGCATAAGACACATAGCCCTACCGGATTTCCTATTAAAATGGAAAAGCGTGGAATGATGAAAACTTACTATACCGATGAGCAGGAATTATACGTATAATAATTACAGGGTTTAATGAAGAATAATAAAATATAATGATTATGGCAATTGAAATAACTGCGATAGAAATTGGTAGTGATACCGAACTTAAGTTAAAAATTACAGGTACGTTATCCGCAAAAGAAGCTCAGGAAGCCGCAGAAGAATGGAGTAATGAAAATAACTGCCTGATCATGGACAAAGTTTTTTTTGAAACGGACGGTGCGTTCTATATGAAGGTGTGTTCAGACGATTATGATTGAAATTAGATGCTTATGGATCATTTAGAAGAATTTACAAAAGCAACAAACACATACACCTGGAAAGATATTATTATTGGTATAATCTTTTTTCCTGTTATCCTTCCTTTATTTTTATTGAAAAGATTTTTTAATAAAGTAGAAGGCTCTTCAAACTAATTGGGCGTCGGGATATCATAAATCTCAATGATGCATATTGATATTATATTTTTTTATTTCCTTTAACCACTTTTTTTCTCTCTACTTTCCATACTTGTTCTTCCACATTGGTCTTTAGAAAAGTTTTACGAAGATCTGCTGAAGACTCAAATTGTAATTTCATTAGATTCCGATATTCGAAACTGATGAAAAAATTACTGATTTCAAAAGGCCAAGGCTCAATGGTTATGCTTTCATCACTTGTTTGCATCAGGTGGTACGTCTTTTTATCAGGGCCCATACTAATCTCCAACTTACGATTTTCAGGTTGTAAACGGCACTCGCAAAGGAGCAATGAGCAAGCATCACACCATTCCATGAGATCGTAAATGCGTAATGTTTCTGTTTTTGTAATCTGCAAATCTTTACTCCATTTTGCACGCAGTTTAGTAACATCCATCATCCCATACAATTCCTTACTATCACAGCAACCGGAATGGATAATGCCCACGAAGTTTCTATTACCCAAGGATGGTCTTCCACCCGCATCTCCAATCTATTTTCTTCTGTTTTCATAGATGAGCTTTTGGGAACAGCCAAACTTTTGGGCACGCCAGCAACACCAGCCTAAGGTTGTAATGAATGTGGGACGGATGATGTTTTTGAACAACAAAATGAGGATATTCACCTGTTGGTTTTCCACCCATTGGATGTGGGGAAGACTTAAATTTTTTTTTGTCTTTGTGTAAAGCCATAATCAAATTCATGATTAATAATTATCTGCTTATTAATTATTATCCAAAATTTTTACTCATAGAAATCGGCATAATTATGGTTTTTTAAAAAAAGAGAGCCTTAGAAATAATATGGAAGACGAAAAACTCTATGAAGAAAATGAATGGCAAAAAAAAGTTTTTGCCCCTTTGCGTTTTCAGCAGGAATTTAATGAATTGCTGACTAAGTTATCAGAAATCCTTTTCGTATTAGAGGGAAGGTATGAGACATTAGACCGGGAGAGAAATTTAATTCACAAATATTGTTACGCTTCTGAGATCAGTAATTTTCTTCTTAAGACTGCCATGCAAATTAAAGAAATCCATCCGGAAGGATGCGATATTGCCAATTCCCTTAGTAATTGGGATGCTCTAGGAACGCAAGAAGTTCTTCATGATATTGAAAATTGGTTAATATGGTATATATCCAACGTTCTTCCTGAAAGCAGAATGAATAAAGTAAAGGAATTTATTTCCAGAGAGGATTTACGTGGTGAGTTATACAAGCGGTTACTCTACAATAATTAAATGCAATCAATTAGTATCACTGTTTTCATCGGGTACTTAATATCTATGGTTATACGAAATGTGCTGACAGAGCGCTGGCACAAGAAATATTTTCGGTTGTATCTCTCTTTCTATTGGCGTATGAAACTTTTGTGTAATTATTTGAGGGTAGTGACGCTATTTCTGGTGGTTCCGATTTGTTCACCCTGTTTATAATGCATTGGTTCTTTCGCAGTAATTTCTACTCTGCCATATACGAACAACATGATGATATCAGAACCCCGAAACCAAAGTAACCAAACTCTTCGCCTTTCACTAAGGAGTGCCTTCTTCAACGGTGATATTTACAGAAGATATATGGCTCATGCCAACAGGTACTACTGCAACAAAGCCTGCGATAGATTCAATAATAATATGTCCTCTTATATGCTCAAACTGGAATCCAACGTCGTCTATATTTTCAATTGACCCATCAGCTTTTTGTACTTCTGTTACCCACGTACTTGCCGGTATTTTTCTTGTTTCAACAATTACCCCTCCTATGGGTGTATGATAGCGATGGTGGTCTGCAATACTCAAAAAGCTGTGCGTAAAAGTTCCCATTTTAAATCTATCGCGGTAGCGACTATCCCCCAAAAGATCCGTAACATTATAAGTAGCTCCTTTAACCGATAACGTTGAGTCCGCTTCGATTGGCCAGCAGCCTCAGTATTCACTATCAGCCGGTGAAACGATAATA
Organism: Bacteroidota bacterium; assembly: GCA_030946565.1. Next base: position 14,379 of record JALYYM010000559.1, read on the forward strand.
TTATCATTGCATCGATCTGCTACAGGGCTTTTGCCTAGTTTTACCTGGCGCGCTAAAAATTGATTGTCCGTTAACCATCCGCTTGGGCCTTGGATATAATCGTCAATTTGGTATTCTGGACATTCCATATAAGTTTGAAGTGTTTCAGTTGATGAAGTGGTGTCCAAAAAATCACCTCTTGATCTTACAAATTCATTTATCCACTTATTTAAGACTTGGTATTTTTAGTATATCTCCAGGTGCCATACTGAGTAAAAATAAAATTCCCGTACAGTGGCCATTAATTCCTTTTCTGTTGGAATCTGTGTTAGGATATTATCAAGAAAATTATAAAACTCTTCTAAGGTCTGCTTGCCTGACAGGCCAGCCTTTTTTAATGAAAATTCAAGTGCATGCTTTAAATCACGGTTTAACTCTAAAAGCGTAATTAGTTTTTGAACGGCCTTTTGCCGTAACTGCATATTATTTTTTTTTAATTATCCTTCAGCGTTAATTAACTGACCCCTACCCAGAATTGCGTCATCCTTAATGATGCGGAGGATTCATTTGCTTTAAAGTATAACAATCACAAGGTGCCAATATATGTAGCTTGAGATCCCTGATTGAAATGGGTTGCTCTTCGGGTTTCCCGTTTACATTAGTATAAGATATCTCAAAGCCTTCCAAGACTATTACAACGCCACTTCCTTTTACTTCCGTTTTCACACCGTTTCGTATGATGAGCGCGGTGTCTTCATCAATGCCCATGCCTACGCTTGTGGGATTTGTGGCGATAACCTGGGCAAGCCGAACAAGCCTGCCACGGTGGACGAAATGTGTATCTATGCATACATCTTTTAAAAATTTACCACATTATTTTTTAAAAGTCGTAATTTATAGTAGAGAATGTTGAAATCAATAATGAAGCTAAGAATTTTAATGAAAAATACTAATGTGTAGCGGAAGTGGAACACAACTACATTTTTGGGTAATTATTGTAACGTTATTATTTTTTAAATAATAGCAGTTGTGATCGTATTGAATTCATCAAAGATGTAGACATTAGTTTAAATTGATCATCTTATAAATTGCTTCAACCCGGTAGTTATTTGTTGCAATTTCTAAACGCATTACTAAATAAGAAAAGAAACACTGAGAGCCTCGACCCGGATAGAACAAACATTGCCAGTAGATACGGTTAATAACCATGAAAAATGCCATCAGGACGTACATAATCTTATTCAATTGAATCGGAGGAAACCAGGCATTGGAAGAAGACGGCCTATACGTTTCTCATGTAGGAAAGGCTTACTTAAATGCATTCTAAAAAATTTAAGGCCTCTTTGTCTCTGCTTGCAACACCGATGAAACAAGTACTTCTGCAAATGATACAGATTTCGCCGCCTAAAAGAAAGTTTGCATCAATATTTTAATTGTGAAGTAACTGGTTGATGGTATGTGATTTGTTATAAAAAATCTGCAAAGAACAGCAGATGTCGAAAGTTAATCCGGTTTCAACG
>JALYYM010000609.1 GCA_030946565.1 Bacteroidota bacterium
GCTATTATACCTTCATTCCAAGAGGTGAAGATTTCGATTCAGTAAGAGTTTTGGCACATCAGATAACTAAAAGTGCCTATACTCCAATTGATAAGATAATTGCTGTAAGAAATTACTTTTTAAGCAAAGATGAGACAGGACAGCCGCTTTTTAAATACACCGATAATCCCGGTGTGCCCGGCTTGCCAAGTGCCAGCAAGCTTAACTATTTCTTATTTGAAAATCGTAAAGGTTATTGTGCCTATTATGCAGGAGCAACGTTGTTTTTATTAAGAGCCTTAGGATTGCCTACAAGAGTAGCAACAGGTTTTTTAACGGTTGATCGAAGTGATAAAAACAAAGGCTGGTACTGGTTTTACGATGACCAGGCGCATGCCTGGACACAGGTTTATTTTCCTGGTTACGGCTGGATTGATTTTGATACTACGATACCCAGTACAGAACAACAACAATCTCCCGCTCCTGATGGAACACCACCCGTAACGGTGCAAACGGCTTTGTTTGTAACGAATGGAAAAGTAACGGCAGTTGATACTATACGAAAGCGTGTAGAGATGTCCGTTAGTCAGATGATTTACCATGACAAAACTTTTGAATTAAAGCAGCCGGCTGATCTGGACATGGATGTATCACTGGCAACGATTAGCAGAGACAGCGGGCAGGTTGCTTTAAGTGATTTAAAACAAGGAAATCAAATAACAGCCCTATCATTTTCAGAGCAGTTTAAAAATATCTCGCTTAAAGACAGTAACGATTTCAAAGAAATATTTGCAAAGATCCCCAAGCCCGCTCCAATAGATGAAATAAAAATCATAGATACCACGCATGAAAAGCAAGCAGTGAAATCCATACAAAAATTACAGCCATTAAGCATTGCAAAAATAATATGGATTGGCATTGGCACACTTCTATTGCTGATAATACTCATCTTCAGCTTGCCATGGCTTATATTTAAGTGGCTTGATCTTAAAACAAAAGGAGCGAAAACAAGTAAGCAAAAAGCTTACTATAGTTATATGGCCTCAACTTATTATCTCAATCAAATGGGCTATGGAAGAGATGAAATGCCGCCCGCAAAATATGCGAAAGAAATAATTGATCCACGCTTTGGTACAAGCTTTTTCTCCTTCATGAATGTGTACCTTAAAACAAAATATTCCAATGAAGCTTTAACCACATCAGAGCAAAATGTTGTTGAATCATTCTACAAACCATTTTATAAAAAAGTAAAAGAACAAATTGCTTTTAAAGAGCGCTTTTCTAAGTTCTTAAATTTTTACAGGACGATAAATTTTTATTCTAAACCCAAAACATAATTGATGGAAACGGTGAACACTGAAACAGCTTTACAAAATATACAGCGGCTTACTGACAACATTGAGACGGTAATAAAAGGTAAGCGCAACCAGATAAAATTTGTGCTGACTGCTTTGCTTGCCAAAGGGCATATTCTTATGGAAGACAATCCCGGCACGGGCAAGACAGTAATGGCAAAGACGCTTGCACAAAGCATTTCAGGAGTAAGAGGAAGTGACGCTGTAAATTTTAAGCGCATACAGTTTACACCGGATCTTTTGCCGATGGACCTGATCGGCTCACATATTTTTGATGATGTACAAAAGGAATTTATTTTCAAAAAGGGGCCGCTCTTCTGCAATGTGTTGCTGGCGGATGAGATCAACCGTGCCTCACCAAAAGTGCAATCTGCCTTGCTGGAATGTATGGCGGAGAACCAGATCACAATGGGGGAAATTACTTATAAGTTAAGTGATCTATTCTTTACGATCGCGACACAAAACCCGGTGGAAATGGAAGGCACCTACCCCCTACCCGCTGCCCAGCTCGACAGGTTTTTTATTAAGATCGTTTTCGGTTATGTAGATGAAGAAACCGAATTGGAAATTTATAAAAATTATTTAGGTATTAATGACAATCTGCTGCATATAAAGCAAGTCTTGGGTATTGAAGAATTGCTACACCTGCAGCAGCAAAGTGAAGATGTATTTGTGCATGATGAAATTATTAAGTCTGTACGCAACATTGTGTGGGCAACCCGCAGGCATCCTGACATTGTGTTAGCAGCTTCAACAAGAAGCGGCATTATATTTTTAAAATGCCTTAAAGCTTATGCATTGGTAAATGGCCGCACTTACGTGATAGAAGATGATGTGAATGATCTTGCTCAACCTGTGTTGAATCACCGGCTGATTTACAGGAATAAAGATGCAAAGGCAAATACACTCAATAGTATCACGCTTGCTGAAATGGACAGGCTTTCAAAACTGAAAGTAGGACTTCCCTGAAAAAAATTAATTGAGTTTTAATGCCGCATTTTCTGAAATACATACCTCACCCCTCCGTAAGGAGTCCTTTGGACAACCCCTCTCCGAAGGAGAGGGAACAAAAAGTATTAAACCCCAGAGGTTATAGCAAATTCACAAATTTCATTCGGATAATAATAATTTTTATTACTCTAACATTTAGTCTTTGCAAAAATGCCGCAGCGCAAAATAGTGCTGCCCGCTATGAGATAGATGCAAAAAGGGTTGGCGTTAATTTTTATGATAAGGATGCTTTGCCAAGAAGCCGGGAATTCATACGGCTTGACAGCACTTACTATGTTGGCTGGTATTATGAAGGCATGTATAAATTTGACCATGCTGCCGACTATCTAGGTTATAAAAATTGTATCCCTTCCTTAAAAAAATCACTTTCGCTTTTTGAAAGAAATTATAAAAACAATTTCAAAGAAATATTTACACCAGGCAGTTATAATGTGGCGCAGGTAGATGCCATACAAATGTGCAATGCCTTATACGATTCCTATTCTAATATTGAGCAGCCCGATTCTGCTATGTGGTTGCTGGAAAAAGTGAGAAGCTGGAATACTGGAAATGACTTTATGGAATACAATATTAAGGCCGCATGGACGATACACCGCAACCGCTATTACCTGCACAAATATTC
>JALYYM010000622.1 GCA_030946565.1 Bacteroidota bacterium
CAATAGGAAGATTATTACCCGGTGTATTAAACGATGAGACATCTGCGCTCACTGATTCTTTCCAGGATGATTTATTGGCGCCGCCTGTTTATACGAGACCTGAAGAATTTCGGGGATGGAAAGTGCCGGATATTTTGCTGAGCGGAAATCATTTGAAAATTGAAAACTGGAGAAATGAGGAGTCTGTTAAACGTACTGGAGAAATGAGGCCGGATTTATTGAAAGAAGAATAATGTTAGAAATTTATCTCGGTATTTAAAACTAATGATTGGATTTTGCTTTCGGTGATCTCCTGCACTTCATATTCTCCATTGTTTAGAAAAAATGAATTCACCATTTTTGAATTTGGCTCTACAATAAAATATTCCTGAACGCCATATCTTTCATAAATTAGTTTTTTATCATCATAATCCAGGTGAGAGGTAGATGGAGATAAAATTTCTATAACAATATCCGGCGCTCCAAACAAACCGTTCTCTCTGATTTTATTCCGATTTTCATTTCTGATAAAAGCAATATCCGGTTGTAAAATATTTTTATTTGAGAAGTGAACATCGTAGGGCGCGATAAAGATCTTTCCTAATTTAGCTTTTTTCAAATGAAGGGCTATCTCAACATAAATTTCTCCTGTTATAATTTGATGAATAGTTATTGGTGATGGACTCATAATTAATTCGTCATTAATAATTTGGCATAATGTTCCCTCAGGAAGACCTTTCCAAACTTCCAGTATTGTACGTGGCGGATGAATCAATATTTCACTCATACATTAAAAAAGTTTTGATCACATGGGTTTTAAAATAAAATGGTAGTGTTTAACATCACGGATTTAATTTTTCCTTCCATATTCTCCTGCTCTTCATATTCTCCATCCTTCAAATAAAAAGAAGTAACAAATTTTGAATCAGGCTCTACGATAAAATATTCCTGGACTCCATATTTTTCATAGACTATTTTTTTTTCGTCATAATCAAGCCGGGAAGTGGAAAAAGATAAAATCTCCACCACGAGATCAGGCGATCCCACTAATCCTTTGTCTTGAATCCTATAGAGATTTTCTGTTTTAATGCAAAGTATATCGGGTTGAAAAATATTTTCTTCAGAAAAATAGACATCGTAGGGAGCAATCCTAATTTCACCGATTTTTGACTTTTCTAAAATTTTTGAAATAGCAATATTTATTTTATTCAAAACAACTTGGTGGCGATCTCTTGGTGCTGGGCTCATAACTAATTTATTATTGATAATCTGGCACAGCGTTCCTTCCGGCAGGCTCTCCCATACTTCCAGCATTGTGCGTGGCGGATGAATCAATGTTTCAGTCATTCATAAAAGTTTTTTGATGACACATGCTTTAAAACAAAATTTCAGTATTCAATATCGCAGATTTAATTCTGCCATTCCTGCTTTTCTGCTGTTCATATATACCGTCTTTTAAAAAATAAGTCATAACAGATTTTGCATTTGGCTCTACGATAAAATATTCTTGTACGCCATGTCTTTCATAGACTAATTTTTTTTCTTCAAGATCGTAATGGGAAGTGGAAGGTGATAAAATTTCAATAACAATATCCGGAGCGCCGAAAACGTTATTTTTCTTTATTCTGTCAAGGTTTTCATTTTTAATGAAAAGTATATCAGGCTGTAAAATGTTTTGTTTGGAAAAACGAACATCCACGGGTGAAATAAGTATCTCCCCCAGCGGGTTCCTTATCAAAAACATTAACAACGCAATATTTATTTTGTTCAATATCATTTGATGAGCAATGATGGGCGCCGGGCTCATAATTAATTTATCATTTATAATTTGGCACAAAGTTCCTTCCGGAAGGCCCTCCCAGACTTCCAGCAATGTACGTGGCGGCTGTATTAATGTTTCTGGCATACTTCTAAAATTACAAAATTATTCCTTCTTCACTCCGATAACAGGTAGCTGCTTTTCCCTTATCAAGGTATTAAATTTTGGAACATCTACCTCCATCACGGTTTTTAATTTAGTCAATTCTGCATCAGCTTTTACTGATAAAAAAGTGTAGGCATCTTTTACCTGTTGGGTAGGTGGATAATTTCCGGAGGCCGCATAATCATACAACCCGGATATTTGGTCGTTTAATCTTATCGGGTAGTTCAATACATCCTGTCCGCTTTTTGCTTTGGTCTGGTAGAGCGCTTCTTCAATTTTTGTCATACGGCTATTTATTGAGTCTGCCATTGTTTTTATAGCGCCTGCCGTATCGCTTCCCTGCCTTGCCATAAAATCAGTTATTTGCTTTCTTATTTCTCTTATGTTTTTTATTCCTTTTTGAATTTCAGAAAACTTATCTCTTACCTGTAGCAAAAAAGCAAACTGGTCTTCATATTCCTGCTG
>JALYYM010000631.1 GCA_030946565.1 Bacteroidota bacterium
CCTGGAAGTATGGTTCATTTACCCAAAGTGTGTCATCTGCATCGAATGCAATTACTTTAATATCCATTTTTTAAGTTTAAAAAGCAGGTATATAATTCTGCCAATAAATTATCAATTTTTACTTAAGGATAAGTTTCATATTGATATCGGCGGTAATTTTTATTTTATCAAATTCTATAGTTGGCAATTTATCCTGGTGCAATGTATTTTTAAAAGTATGCCTGTTACTTTTACTTCTTGTAAAGATTCAGTAAACAAATTATTATTATTGTCATTATTATTTTTATTGTCTGCAATATATATTACTGCGCCTATCGTTTGGTTCAATGGCTTTACCATGGCATTTGCCCGGGTCTTGGCATTTTCAATAGCTTTTGTAAGCATAAGGTTTTTAATATTTTCTTTTTCTGAATAGTCAACTCTGTCGATAGAGGTATTAGAAATTCCTACATCCTCTAAAGCGATAGCTACCTTAGTAGCAGTTAAAGCATTCTTTACTTTAAGCACGTATTGCTTCGATTTTAAAATATCTTTACTTTTAAAAATATAATACCTGAAGCTGCTGGAAATGTCATTAGTTACAAGATCTTTCTCTGTATCTATGCCTAACGATTTTAAAGCATTTACCATCTTGATTTCCATCTCTTCAACAGAAATTCTATTTTTCGTATCATTTTCAGAAATCATTATACTGATATAAATTTCATCAGGAATTACCAATGTATCCGCACTTCCGTTTACTTCAAGATATGGCTGATCAATAAAATTCTTCGTTTGCGATATGCCCGTTATGAATGTAAAAATTAAAGCTATTGTTGCGATTGTATTTTTCATATTGATTATTTTTTTTAAAAAGATGCATAAATTATTTGCATTGCATAATTTTTAAAATAAATTTTCAATCTTTTCCTTTTCTCCGCGTCCTGTTTCTTATACTGCCAAGCACAGGTAATACATCGGGAGACAGATCGAAATAAATAACAGCGCCGGCATACAACGAAATGAACACACTGCCTTTAAGGAGCATACCAAAGAAGCCGTGAAAGTTTTGAAAAGTATAGTAACATAATGCACCACATGCTACAGCTATGAAGATGGCATACAATGTCTTGTTGCTGAATGGATGCATCTTAAATTTTCTTTGTAAAAAAATAATGCGGATGATGTTGTAAACGGTAAAAGAAATAACATTGGAATAACCGGCGCCGACGATGCCAAATTGCTTTACTAAAATGTAACTTAACGGGGTAATAAGCAAAAATAAAATGATGCCACTTAGTAGTTCGAATCTCCAGAAAACGGAAGTGCCGATGATTTGTGCATTAACGCCTGTGCCAAGATCTATTACACGGGCCATACCTAAAAAGAAAAATATCCATTGTGATTGAAGATACGCCGGCTTAAGGCTGAACGTAATTACCGCATCTTTATAATTTAACCAGATCACTATAAAGATGCCCAGCGACGCTATTAACAGGTTGATGCCGGAGCGCTGGTAAATCAGGTTGATCTTATCATAATCTTTATCTTTCCATGCCTTGGAAAGTATGGGTATAGATGCAGCAACAGCGCCCCTTTGCGGCGCCTGCACCAATCCTGCTACCACACTTCCCAGGGCAAAAATACCTGCAGGCCCTGTACCCAAAACTGACATGATAACAAGCGTATCAATGAACTGCGCTATCATTAGAACCGTGCCGCCAAAATATATAAGCGTAGCAAGAGAGACTATCTTTTTATAGAACTTTTTAGTAACCCTGCTGATGGTAAAAACAACTTGCAATTCTTTTTTCCACAAAAGATAAATAAGCAACACCAGGGCAACGATGCCATAAGTGAAAGCATATAGTTTGATAAAATCATCAAAGCCTTTAATTAATTTAAAACTTAAAATAAAAATGAGAAGAGTTGTAAGCCCGCGAAAAAGTACTTCTCTTAAAAATGTAGTGAATATGGATTTGCGAATGTTCCAGGCAAATACTTCCAATATTGAAAATAATAAAAGTGAAAAGCCAAACGGAAAAACCCAGAAATAGTAACGGATAAATTGAGGAGAATTTGCACCGAATTTTCTTATCACCAGGTCTTTAAAAATTATTCCTGCAAGAACTACAAAACAAAACCCTATTAGGCTAACTACTAACGCCCATGTCATCAGGTCATTTTTTTTCTTCGGAAGATTATCATTGTAATAAGGATAAAATTTATACACCGTGGAAACCATCCCAAGGTTTGCGAAGGCGAACATAAGATTGCCGACTGCAATAAAAATTCCGGTTAATCCGTACTGCGATGTGGTGAATGGCGAGCCTTGCCTGGTAAATAAGTAAGTATTTATAAAGCCCAAAAGAAAACCGAAGTAAACAAAACCAGTTGATATGATACTTTGCCTTCGTATCTGCGACATAGATAAAATTGAATGGCTAAATTAACGGTAAATATTTTGTTGCTGTTATTTAGTAGTTGAGTTAATGCTAATTAATTTTTAGGGGCTGTAAATAACTCGTTCAAATCTTACTTCAAAGCCTGAAAGGCTTTAAGATGAATAACCGCAGGTGGAACCTG
>JALYYM010000632.1 GCA_030946565.1 Bacteroidota bacterium
CATTGCCGCCGCTTACCACGTACAAATCGGAAAAGCCATCGCCATTGGCATCAAAGAATTTTGCGTCCACATCTTCGCAGGAAGCGTCGGGGGCAAATGTTGCCGTGTCAGCAATTATAAATGAACCATTTGCCTGCTGAATCATTAAAACTCCCGCCTGGCCTGTAGCTCCGCATGCATAGAAATCATCAAGCCCATCACCATTTACATCAGCCGTTGCTATTTTCGGCCCACGTGTTGACTCGTCATGGGGAATTAAATACTGCACATTATAATCGAAGAAATCATCCTCTTTATGTTTCCAGGGTATTTTAATTGAGTCACTGATATTAGTTAAGAATAAGGGAGCAGGTTTAAAATGATCAGTGTAAACAAAAGTATCCTTTGCATTTTTTTGTTCAACTACAAGTTGCCTGTTCGCCTGTACATTTTTTAATAACTGGAATTTTCGATCAGGCCATACAACAAGAAGGCTATCAATTGTGGACACTGAATCGAGCCCAAAATGTAATCGTGTATCACCAGAAGACTGAAAGCCCCTTGTGAGCATAAGCTGCTGGAATTGCATCATTGGCTTACCAGCTTTATCCTTTTGAAAAACATAAGCCTTACTACCAATCCCAAAAGTATTGAGGCCGTCACCTTTGAATGAGATTGAAATATAATTTTTCTTCGGAGCGTTGTTCTTTAAGATTAAAGCAGGTGCATTGAGACAATTAACTACCAGGTCAAGATTGCCATCATTATCAAGGTCCGCATAGGCTGCACCGTTGTAATAACCCTTCATATCTCCGGTACCCCAATCATCACTTACATCTTTAAAGGAAAGATTTCCATCGCCTTTGTATAAATATGGATGTGAGCTTCCTTCCGGCATTTTTTCGAGCGCCATATCATCATACTTATCAGATTGATTCAAAGATTTATGCACATAGAGATCTGACACATAACGAATGTAATCAAGATCGACAGGCCTTTTAGGAATGCCGCTTGATATGAACAGGTCTTTGTTACCATCATTATCAAAGTCTGCAAATAGCGGGCACCAACTCCAGTCCGTAGCAGAAACACCGCTCAGCAAACTTGTTTCGCTGTAGCTATCGCCATTGCCATTGTTACGTTGCAGGCAATTTTTTGATGATTGATTTTGAAAGCCATTCCTGATGATTTTGGTTTTATACATATCAGGATTCTCATCGCTGCCATATGTTTTTAAGATCTTTTCATCATTAGGAAGCATGTCAACCGTTATTAAATCCAGTTGACCGTCATTGTTATAATCCGCTGCATCGTTACCCATGCTAAAGCGGCTGTAATGATTGAAATGTTCTGCGCCACTTTCTGTAAATGTTCCATTGCCATTATTAACATAGTAATAATCATTTTCATGAAAATCATTTCCAATGTAGATATCATTCCAGCCATCATTATTAAAATCACCTATTGCTAACCCTAACCCGTATCCCAAACTACTCTGGTAAATTCCGCTTTGTGCAGAAACATCCGTAAACCTTTTCGCCGGCGTATTCATGTCATTACGGTATAGCCTGTCACCTGCAAATGCATCAACGCGGTGGCGGTTAGCGGTATCAACAATATTTTGATTTGGCTGGTGCGACTGGTTGAGTACGTAGCAATCAAGATCTCCATCATTGTCATAATCAAAAAAGCCAACCTGGCCTGTAAAACCGGAAAAGTCTAAATTATATTTCGCAGCACTTTCGGTAAAGGTATTGTTGCCGTTATTTATAAAAAGTTCATTATGTCCCTTTAGACCGTGATGATTTGCAATAGCGCTTACATAAATATCCAGGTATCCATCTGCATTTATATCTACCATTGTTACACCGCTGCACCAGTCAGAGGTACCTGCCACACCTGCCTCTTCTGTTATATCTTCAAATTTAAAATTCCCTTTGTTTAAATAGAGCTTATTTCCACCAGGGTTATTAGCCGTAAAATAAATATCCGGCAAACCGTCATTATTTATATCACCAATCGCCACGCCACCCCCATTGTAATAATATAAGTAGTACAGTAGTCCAAACGCCTTTTTTTCCAGTGGTTTATTTTCAAAATGAACACCGGTAGAAGATGGAGACAAGCTTGTAAAAAGACTATTGGATTTATGGCAGGAATTCAAGAAAAAGAACGATGCAATAAGGCAAAAAAACCCTACCTTTTTTGCAGGCATAACGTATGTTTTTATAATAAAAATATTTAGTGATAAAGATACAGGTTATTTGTTGGTAAGAGCAGCTTTTGGGTCTTACCAATTTTAAGATTAGCTTGCGATAGCCGTGGTTTCCATGCATTGATTATCATGAGAAAAATCTTAAAAAATAATAGTTCCCTTGTAGTTATTTCCGTTATTACGTCATGCATTTTTATTCTTATTCAATGTATCAATAATGACAACGAAACAAAAAGTAATAATACCACGGCCCCAGATACGGGAAGCATAAACTACCAGCAATTTGCAGGAGCAGCTACCTGTGCTAATTGCCATAAAGATGTATATGAGAAACACCTTCATAGCGCACATTATCTTACTTCTCAACCAGCATTTGAAAAATACATTAAAGGAAGCTTTGATCCTTCACAAAACT
>JALYYM010000648.1 GCA_030946565.1 Bacteroidota bacterium
CAAAAGAGACTAACCAGTTTGCCAAGTACAAGGGAGCAATGACGAAGCAACCCTTAATAAGTATCGAAACCCAGCTTAAAGAATTACGTAACGAATGGGAATAAAACATTTGTGGGATACAAATCCCGTTATCTATTATTTGCAACAACAATTTCCCCCTGGTGCGGAAAAATTTATAGATGATTTATTGGAAAATGAACGTCCTGCTATCTCCGCTATCACAGAAATCGAGCTGCTCTGCTGGAAAGCTCCTACGGAAAAAGATTTAGCAGCATTGCATAATTTTATCAGCGATGCTTTGGGTAATAGAACTGGAACAACCTATCAAACTAAAAACCGCAGAATTACGCAAAGCTTACAAAATAAAATTGCCAGATGCAATCATTGCCGCCACTGCTCTTGTTTATGATTTAACATTGCTGAGTCGAAACACAGTAGACTTTAAGGACATAGCCGGACTTAAAATATATAATCCGTGGGAAAAATAATAAAAGTGTTACGTTATATAATTGAAAACTTTCTGCACTAAATAACTTGTTGGGTTTTTACTTTTTATTTACAGCTAACCTTAACCGTTAGTCTTCGCTTGTTTGTAAATAGGCACCGTGCTGCAAGGTTCGCCATACATAATACTTTTAGCTACCGGCCTTAATATTTTTGTTATCTCAACATAAGCTGTATCGGGTATTTTCTTTTCTCCGCAACCCTTTACAACAATTCTTTTATCCGCAAATTCGCCTGCATCTATTTTCCACAAGTTTTTTAAAAACAACACTTCAAATACGGTTTCCTCATTACCAAACACAACATCTTTGGCAACCGGCTCAAGATAAGTGGCGGCGAGCATATAAGCCCATATTGGAATAATTGCATCCGCACTACAGGTAATCCCTACATTTTTATCTTTATAGATTAACCAATCAAGTAATTTCAAACCTTCCCTGTAATCTTTTTCTTTTAAAATAAGCTCCATGAATAAATGATCCTTCAAATCAAATATGGCAGTTTCACCTTTCGGATAAAATTTTTCAAGATCAATAGTTACCAATGAGCTTTGTGCTACTTTATTTACAATAACTTCTTCCATAAATTTTAAATTATTGTAAAGTTACAAATATCATTTTTTCTGAAGTGCCGCTTAACAAAACATAAAAGCCACCTCGTGGAGGGCTTTATAAAAATTATTTTTATCTATTTAGAAAAATTTGCTCCGGCTGTCTTTAATTTTTGCCATCTTCTTAAGAGAATTAAAAGATTGGCCAAGGGCTGATTGCATCATCCTACTTTGTTCACCTTGCTCTTGCTGGTTTTGTACTGCAGGTGGTAAAGCAGCTTTCGCTGAAATGCTATTAATTTTTATAACGAACACGCCTGTATTTCCAGCAATCGGCGGAGAAACTTTTGTTTGATATGCGTTATTAAAGGAGGCGCCTGCCACCTTTGGTTCACTGCCAACTCCATTTATTATTTGTGCGTCAAATGTAAGCGTGGAATCAGCACCCGTCGTCAGCACCTGCAGTTTGTAAACCCCGGCGGCAGCTTCAAGCGTTGCAGGATTATTTAATTTTTTCTTTATCTCTTCTGCTTTTTTCATATTCCTGAGAGTTGGTTCAACTAATGGCCTGGCCGTTGCTACATCAGGATTTCCTTCTTCTACTTTTTTATCAACGGTAGCAACTACAAATTCATCTTTCAATGAAAAGGGATCTGAAACATCACCAACTTTTGAATCAAAAGCCCATTTAATTATTTGTCTTGCATCCTGCAAACCTCCCAACTGAAAATCATTTTCTTTAATAGGAGTTGGCGGCGTTACTTTGGTTAATCCATTTTGTGAAAGGTATTTATCAAAGGCTGCTTTATCTTTTGTCTGCCCGGAAAGCTTTGTCGCTGCTGCATTTGCCATATTGATAGTTTCATCACTTGGAACTATTTCCCTTGCCATATATGCTATCTTATAAGCTGGTTGCGGATTTTTCTTCTCCAGTATTTCAATATAATGATAACCGAATTGTGTTTTTACAACCTTCTTTGTCTCGCCTTTTTCGTTAAGTAAAAAATCACCAAATTCCTTTGCAAATCCATCACCTTGTATTGTATTTAGATCAAAGGTCATAATTCCTTTATCATTGTGGGCTGTTTTATCTGTGGAATATTTAGCTTCTAATGAATCAAAATTAGCACCATTCTTTACAGCCATTTCCACGCTGTCAGCAATTCTCTTTGCGGTGCTATCCGGCATCAAAGCCTGGCCACTTTGTGGATCATTGGTTCCTAATAATATGTGCCTGCATTTTATGCTGTCAGGCAAAATTTTCATTGACAGCATTTTTGCCAATACATAATTTTTTGAATCTAAGTATGGGCCATATACTTCACCGTTCGATAGTGAAAGTATAGAGTCTTTAAATGGAACTTGTATTTTAGTCTTTGACGTATAACCATCAAATAGGGGAATTGCAGAAGAATTTCTTCCTAAAAAAGCTTTCATGTTTGAATCCGCCACAAACTGTGGTTTTAATTGTTCCAGGGCTTCTTTGGCGCTTGCACTGTCTGCATGATTAGGAGCAGCGCTGAAAGTTACATAAGATATAACCCGGCCTTGTTCCTGTTTGAATCTTATTTTGTTTTTATTTACATATTCTTCAATATCATTATCGCTAACTTTTACTGTGCTGTCAGATATTACTGTGTATGGAACAGCAACGTAGGAAATGGAAGCAAACTTGCTTTTTTGTTCGTTCAGTTCCTTTGAAAGCCACGTGGGTGTGTATATACTTGCGGCAATAAGCGATGTATATTTTGTATATAAACTATTAAGCCGCATTGGATCAATAACCTGGGTTACGATCGCATTTCTTTGTTCGTCATTCTTTGTCTTCTTCGTTTGAGCCCACCATTGTTTTGCCTGTTCTATATCATACTGCCCTGTTTGTTTATTAGTGAAAGCCTGTTTCAACTGTTGCGGTGCATCTTCGCTAAACATAATGGAACTCATTTCTTTAGGAGTGAATGTCAAGCCAAGATCATTGAACTGTTCAGAAACAATTTTTTCTGCTACCATTTGATCCCATACCGACTGCATGATCTGCTGCCGCTGATCCGCGCCGCCATTAGGATATTGCTGTTCCATATCCTTCACCTTCGTATTGAAGTCATCATATTCTATTTTATCTCCGTTTACACTGCCAAGCGTAGTTGCATTTACGCCTCCGAACAGTTTGCCTGTTCCACTTTTAGAATCCATTAAAATAAAACCGATAAGGCTCAATGCAATAATTGCAATTACGATAACAGCACCTTTTTCACGTATAGTCTGTATGATTGACATAGTTGTTTAACTCTTAATTTTAAAATAAGGACGGCAAAAATAACGTAATTTAATATAGGAACAAATTGTGGAAAACGCAGCAGTTATAGTACAGGCAAGTACTTCAGGATTTTTTTTCATATACCAGGATTTCCTTTAGAAAAGAATCTTTTTATTTTCCACATTGCCGTGTTAGAAATTTATATTTCGTGTGGGTAAACCTCCCTTTTTTAAATTTTTATCTTTAAAAGAATCTAAAAACTAAGCTCTTTTTTATACTACCTGGTAGTTCAAATAAAAGAGGAACAAATTATCCCTGCCGGTTTCACAAAATATTTTATAAAATGTTTCATTTACTTTTCCACGAAACTTTTTATTAACCAATGTTAATAGGACCCCTTCAAGGTAACATGCTTGTTAAAACTTAATGTTGAATACTTGTGGAAGCTGAGTGGATAAAATGTATGTTTTAATTTTACATCAAACACAATAATGTTTGTTTCCACAAATCCACATACATAATAGTAATAAGCTATTAAATAAATAATGTATTAATATTAAATACTATGATAGATATCAACATTGAAGCCGCCCGTGGATCTTTAGAAAAAAAAGGTTTTCTGGATATTGATATTGACGTTAACTTAGACCTCTTCGCAGAAATAGAACGTTTAAAAAAAGAAAAAAATGCCATTATACTTGCCCA
>JALYYM010000135.1 GCA_030946565.1 Bacteroidota bacterium
TATAATATGTATTATAGCCGCAAAAAAGAGTGGCTCGTTTTGCAATTAGTTTTTCAAATGCCCAAATTAATTTGGGCCATTTTCAAAGAGCATCATTGGCTGAAAAGAATAATAAAAACTTATAAGCCTGACATAATTATTTCCGATAACCGCCTTGGGTTATACAGCTCCAATACTTTTTCAATATACATAACACACCAGCTTGCCATTAAAACAGGAAGTAACTTCATGGATAAGTTTGCCGGCAAAATTCATAATTATTTTATTAAAAAGTATGATCAGTGTTGGGTGCCCGATTTTAAAGAAAATGGGATCGCAGGCGAGCTTTCTCATCCAAAAAAAATAACGTCTAACGTTTTTTATATCGGTCCGTTATCAAGGTTTGAAAAATTGCCAGAAGTAAATAAAGTATATGATGTATTAATTTCAATTTCGGGGCCTGAACCGCAGCGGACGATTTTTGAAAATATTATTTTCAGCCAACTCAAATATGATAGGCGAAAAATTTTAATAGTAAGGGGTTTGCCGGGGCAAGGCGAAAATATTATGCCCCCTAATTCTTTCACAGAAGTTGTTAATCATCTTTCTGCAACTGAGCTCAACCGTGCATTTCAACATGCTGAAATTATTATTTGCAGAAGCGGATATACCACTATTATGGACCTGGCGAAGATTGGAAAGAATGCAATATTGATTCCCACGCCGGGACAAACCGAGCAGGAATATCTTTCAAAATATCTTATGGAAAAAAGATTTTTTTTTTCGACAGAACAAGAAAGCTTTTCCCTGGCGGAAGCCATCAAAACCGCTTCCGCTTTCACATTCATTATGCCACAACATGAAATGGAAGGCTTTAAAAAATTTCTCAATGAATTCGTGCTCTCATATAAATCAGGCAAATTTGCACCTCAATAATTTTTAGTGGCACCACAAGCGAAGGCTCACATCGGACTTTTATGCACCAATCTTTTCTTTGCAACAAACTACAGCGCAATAAAGTATTTCACGGGCAACCATTATGCGGGCCCTTTCGGAATAAATATTATAAGAATAGGAACAAGCGTTATTTTATTTTGGGCTGTCTTTTTATTTGATAAAACAAAAAATAAAATAAACCGAAAAGAAATACCTGCATTGTTGTTATGCGCCTTTACCGGCCTTGCTCTTAACCAAATGTTGTTTATAAAAGGCTTGTCATTCACTTTTTCTATTCATGCATCATTACTTACCCTTATTACTCCGATACTTATTACAGTTATCGCTGCTATTATTCTTAAAGAGGCCATGACAATATTAAAGATTGTTGGATTATTATTGGCGGTAACCGGGGCGATTATATTGATCAGCACAAGAGAAATTACAACACAGGGAGAAAATGTTTTTCTTGGAGATTTACTGGTAATAGCCAGCGCTTTCGCTTACACATTTTACTTTATCAGCGTGAAGCCATTAATGCTTAAGTATGATGCTATTTATGTAATGAGATGGGTTTTTACTTTTGGGTTTTTCATGATTTTGCCGCTGTGTGTAAACGAATTCTCTCATATTACCTGGCAGGTTTTTACCTTTGAGGATTATCTTCTCTTATTTTTAATTGCGATTCCCGGGACATTCCTTGCTTATATTTTCAACGCTTATGGAATAAAAGTTTTGAGCGCATCTACTGCGGGCGCCTACATTTATTCGCAGCCCGTATTTGCTGTAGCTATAGCAATGATATTTTTGAGAGAGGAGTTTCAGCTTCATAAAATTTTAGCCGCGTTGCTTATATTCTCCGGTGTGTATCTTTCTAATAGAAAAGTAAAAAGCGAAAGAATAATTAACGCCTGATTTTCATAAGCATATTATTTCGCTAAGCATTTTTGGGAAAATCAAAAAAAAGAAATTTCTTATTACTCTCTTTAAAATGTTTCCATTTTTTTGTATCTATTGAAATAGCGAATACGCCGCAGGTGGGCATATTATCAGTAGAATAATCCGTGAGGCTATTGACAAAATCAGTAACACCGGGGTTGTGAGAAAACATAGCAACACTTTCACAATCATCATCAAAATTTTCAATTGCTTGATAAAAATTCGAAACAGTAGCCTCATACAAAGAGGTGACGAGAATTAATTTTTCTTTCTTTTCGTCATATTCCTTCATAAAAAGTTTTGCCGTCTTTTGGGCACGTTTTGCAGGGCTTGAAACAAAGCAATCTATTTTGATTTTTTCTTCTAAAAGCTTCTGTGCCATTTTCGGTGCATCTTCTTTACCACGATCATTTAATGGCCTGTCGAAATCGGCAAGGCCGGGATTTCCCCAACTGCTTTTTGCGTGACGCACTATTAAAAGTGTTTTCAATTTCCGTAGTTTTTGAAATGATTATTTAGTTGACATTAATGTAAGTTAATCACGAAGAGAGATATTTTTAATATCCACGTACATTTTTTCCTTCCATATAATTCATGAAGGCTTGATTAACCACACGGTTTCCGCCGGGGGTGGGGTAGTTACCGGTAAAATACCAATCGCCTGTATTTGTCGGGCAACTGTCATGCAGGTCTTCAATAGTTTGATATATCACATCTACCGGTACTTCAATGTCATTGGGAGTGATAAGCTGTGCGATTTTTTTTGAAATGTCATCAAGTGTAAAAGGTTTATACACTTCCCTTACGATGTTTTCAGTATGCAACTTATTATTTCGTTTTAGCTCATTGCATTTATCCATAATCTGCGTCAGCATACATTCCATGCCACGCTCCTTAATAAGCGCCATAGCCGCTTTAAATGCAATGAACTCTCCCATCTTGCTCATATCAATACCATAGCAATCGGGATAGCGTATTTGAGGTGCAGAAGACACAACAATAATTCTCTTTGGATTTAGCCTGGAAAGCATACGAATAATACTTTCCCGTAAAGTAGTGCCTCTTACAATGGAGTCGTCAATCACTACAAGCGTGTCTTCATTTTTTCTTACAGTGCCATACGTAATATCGTACACGTGTTGCACCATTTCATTTCTGCTGGTATCTGCTGTGATAAACGTTCTGAGCTTAACATCTTTTATCGCAATTTTCTCCATCCTTATTTTGCGATTAATCATGGCCGTTAGCTTTGTCTCATCAAAGTCTTTTTCCCACGACAATATTCTTTCAATTTTTATTTTATTCAAATAATCTTCTGCCCCTTTTATCATACCATAAAAAGCTGTTTCGGCAGTGTTTGGGATATAAGAAAAAATAGTGTTTTTAAGATCGTGGTCTACAGCTTTCAGCACCCTTTCGCTTAGGTGGTAGCCCAATGCGATTCGTTCACGATAAATTTTTTCATCACTGCCCCTGGAAAAATATATGCGCTCAAAGCTGCAGGCCTTTCTTTCCTTTGGCTCAAGTATTTGTTGTATGGAATAATTGCCTTCCGATTCGGCTATTAAAGCATTTCCCGGCATAAGTTCCATCACTTCATTTTCACCCACATCGAACACCGTCCGGATGGCCGCCCTTTCACTGGCCGCAACTATTACCTCGTCATCAGCATAATAATAGCAAGGCCTTATGCCATGGGCATCTCTTACCACAAAACCATCCCCGCTACCGGTGAGGCCGCCAAATGTGAAGCCACCGTCAAACAGCGAAACAGATTTTTTTAAGACGCTTGCGATATCAACTTTACGAGGTGAGACTTCGTCCGCTTTTACTAAGAAATGATGTATTACATCCATCATTGCCCCAAGGTCACTTTGCCTTTCAAGCTCGTCAGGATGCGTATTGATGAGGGAAAATAATTCCTCTTTATTCACCAGGTTAAAATTTCCTGCAAGCGCAAGGTTCCGTGCAGGGATTGTATCGCGTTTAATAAACGGATGGCAAAACTGTACATTATTTTTTCCTTGTGTGCCATAACGAAGATGGCCTAAAAGAAGTTCGCCTAAAAAATCAATATGGCCTTTCATAAGGCCCGCGTGTTGTTGAATTTCAGGATGGTATTGTTCTATTTCACTTATCTGCTTTTCTATTTGTGCAAAAATATCAGCTATTGCCTGGTTTGCATTGCTGCGTATGCGATGTAGAAAAGGATAACCGGGTTCTATATTAAGCTTCACGGTAGCAATGCCGGCGCCATCCTGTCCACGGTTGTGTTGCTTTTCCATTAGCAGGTA
>JALYYM010000675.1 GCA_030946565.1 Bacteroidota bacterium
GGCGTTGCTAACTGTTACACGATAGACGCAGAATTTATGGCTCCCGGTGCGCCTTCAGTGCACGGAAGAGATAATATCCAAACGGCCATTGCGGGATTTATAGCACAGGGTTTTACAGAATACACTGTTTTGGAAACGATTGTTCATGGAAACACAGATATAGTGGGTGTGCAGGAAGCGTACTCACTAAGCCAGCCCGGCGGAGTAAATAAGGATATTGGAAAATCCATACAACTTTGGAAACAGGAAGACGGCGCCTGGAAAATTTTCCGGGATTGTTTTAATTCGGATTTAACTGCGTGATCAATTTAAAGGAACATTAATAATCAATAAATTTTTTTAGGAGTTAAAGAATATTATTTCACTTGAAAATTGGATGTTGGATGTTGAGTGTTGAATATTCAAATTGGAAATAAAAAATAGAAAATAAACAATATTCAATATTCAACATTCAAATATAAAACCATAAACTATTAAGCAACTTTTCACCATGCAGCATCCACACACACATCATTCAATTCGTTTTGCAAAAAAATTATTAGAAGCCCATTTGGCTGAACCGGAAGAATGTAAAATAAAATTGGAAGGCTCAGGCGCCGAAACTATTGAAGCCTTGTTCCCCGGTACGAGGGGAGACAATTTTGTATATATGCAGGAGTTGATGCAGTATGCTATTCAGGGAAATATTGATTCAAGAAAAAATTATTTTCCCGGTGATCCCGATTATATTGATAAAACAATTCAACAATCGCCGGCATTTATTGATACCTTAAAAATGATGGGCTACGAATATGATAAGCTCATCAATCAACTGAAAGGCTCCGGCGCTTTTTTTAGCATGCGTACCATTGGCCACATGCTTTGGGATACCACGTTGCCGGGCATACTCGGTTATTTTGCCGCATTGCTTTACAATCAAAATAATGTAGCTGCAGAAGCATCGCCCGTAACTACTTTGCTCGAAATGTATGTGGGCAACGAATTGTGTAAAATGCTGGGCTATGCGGTAAACCCAATTGGCGCAGAAGAAGGTAGCTTTAAATTATTAGATAACCAGGTTACAGGCTGGGGACATATTACCTGCGATGGTTCTGTGGCAAACCTCGAAGGTTTATGGATGGCACGGAATTTAAAATTTTATCCGGTAAGTGTGAAGGCCGCAATATCAGATGCAGTAGCTAATAAATCTTTTTTAGACAAGGCTAAAGATTTTCAGGTAACCGTGTTAGATGGAAGTAAAAACACGTTGATTTCTTTAGATGACTGGACTATTTTAAATCTTCCAATTGAAGAAGTACTTGGTATGTACAATGCCATTTGCATGCAATACTATAAAACGAATGACGATATAACAACACAGGAAAATTATGCAAAAGTAAGTGACGCCATTGCCAATTATACCGTGCAAAATATCGGCTATCATGATATACTCTTAAAACATTTACCAGCTATTAAGCAAACACCGGTATCCCTTTGCTCCGCCACCCGCCACTATTCGTGGCCAAAAGGCGCAGCCATATTAGGCATAGGCGCCAATAATATGATAAGCATTCATGTGGATGAAAAAGCAAGAATGGAAATAAAAGAATTAAGAAAACAATTAGATAACTGCCTTCAGAAAAAAATACCACTCATGAATGTGGTTGCAATAATCGGCACTACTGAAGAAAGTACGGTTGACCCATTGAAAGAAGTGCTTGCCGTAAGAGAAGAATATAGAAAGAAAGGATTGGAATTTGCCATACATGCTGATGCCGCATGGGGCGGTTATTATAAAACCATGCTGAACAGCAGCGATGAAAGCAATGCCGCTTTTTTTACATTAATTGATGAAAAATCAATGGCCTCCTTGCCCATGAGCGATTATGTAAAAGAGCAATACCAGGTATTGCAAATGGCCGACTCCATTACCATTGACCCGCACAAGTCAGGTTATGTACCTTATCCTGCAGGCGGGTTGTGCTACCGCAATTCTGCCATGCGTAATTTAGTATCCTTTACAGCGCCGGTAGTATATCACGGTGGAGTTGACCCTACGGTGGGCGTGTATGGTGTGGAAGGTTCCAAGCCCGGCGCAGCCGCAGCAGCAGTGTATTTCAGCCATAAAGTAATACGCCCTAATACTGATGGATACGGAAAAATTTCCGGTGAATGTTATTTTAATGCAAAAAGATTTTATGCAGCGCTCGTTTGTTTAAACATTGAAGCGATGCCATTCTTCATTGTGCCATTAGTGCCCATACCTTCCATCCAAGAAGGCAAAAGCCCGGCCGATGTACAAAAGCAATATGAATTTATAAGAGACAGGATTGTAAATGTGTCTAACGAAGATTTATTAAATGATGCAGATGCATTTTCTTTATTTAAAGAATTAGGCGGCGATCAAACCATTATTACCTATGTATATAATTATTACGACGATGATGGTACGCCAATTGCCGATATGAAAAAAGTAAACGCTTTTAATGACGCCGTTTACAGGGCATTCAGCTTTAGCGAACCGCCGGGTATGGCGGAGCACATTCCTGAAATTGTAGTAACATCATCTTCCTTTACAAGAGGGGATTATGGTAATGCGCTTATGGATAATCTGCGGCTACGCCTGGGTGTTAGTAATGAGTATGACGAGCCGGTGAATTTTATTATTTCCACCATCATGAACCCCTGGCTCACTAACACGGTAAAAGGTTCCTTCATCCCTGAGTTAATATCAATCATTGTGAAAAATATAAAAGATATTGTTGCTGAAGTAAAAGCTTCGCCAATATCTGTTTGATAAAATTTTAAAACAAAAAACATGAAAGCAAAAAATCTTTACGGAAAAAATATTGATGAAGTAAAATCAAAATTTTCAAAGGCAGTTGCCGATGGGTTTTCACCCACATTAACCATCGTCTTTTGCTCTGCCATGCAAGACCGTAAAGCGCTTATTGATTTTTTTAATGAAAAAAAGGTAGATGTATTTGGCAGCACCACAGCAGGCGAAGTGTTAGATGCTGAAATATTGGAACATCATACGGTGATTATGTTGCTTGATATGCAGAAGGCGAATTATAAAATATTCTGTGAAGCATCCGCAGATACCTGGAAAGTGGCAAACGACATGGCAATTTTTGCGAAGGACACATTTACCAATCCATCCATTATAGTTGTTTCCAGCGGGCTTACTATAGATGCCGAACAAATAATAAAAGGAGTAAAAGATTTTGATAAAAATATTCCTTTATATGGCGGCCTTGCCGGTGATGATTTAACCATGAAGGCATCGTATGTTTTCAGCAATCAATACGAATCTT
>JALYYM010000732.1 GCA_030946565.1 Bacteroidota bacterium
CGGTGAGGGTAGTACGCCAATCTGCCATGAACAGGAAAACGATTAAAGTCACAAGCACTATTCCTTCTACCAGGTTATGTATTACCGTTTCCGTCGCAAAGTCCATAAGGTTTGTCCGGTCATAAAAAGTATTAATTTTTACGCCACGTGGAAGAATATTATCGTTAAGGTCTTTCACCTTTTCGTGGATCCTGTCGAGCGCTTCTTTTGGATTTTCTCCTTTCCGGATTACGACTATACCTTCGATCACATCTTTATCGAAGTCCCTTGCAACTTGCCCCAGGCGAGGCTTTCCAGCTTCTCTTACTGTACCGACATTCTTGACAAGTATGGGTGTGCCATTGATATTGGTGACGATAATATTTTCAATGTCGCTTATATTGTTAAGTAAGCCAATGCCTCTTACAACAAATGCCTGCCCGTTTCTTTCAATTACATCGCCGCCAACATTCAGGTTGCTTTTGTTTACGGCAGAATAAATATCCAGCGAGCTTAAATTAAACTGGTTGAGCAAGTTTGGATTTACACTGATCTCAAACGTTTTTTCTTCCCCGCCAAAACTATTCACATCAGCCACGCCGGGTACACTTTTTAATTGCCTGTCGAGCACCCAATCCTGCAAAGTTGTAAGATCCCTTATCGAATAATTTTTACCCGTAAGCGTGTACCTGAAAACTTCCCCGGTTGGGCCATACGGAGGTTCCACTTCGGGTATTATGTTTTCGGGAAGATCTGCATTGGAGAGCCTGCTCAGGACCTGCTGCCTTGCAAAAGCATCGTCCACATCATCGTCGAAAATGATGCGTATATAACTGAGGCCAAACGCAGAAGTTGTGCGGAGATTTTCTTTTTTCTGGACAGAATTCAAGGCTACTTCAAGCGGAACAGTTATGAATTTTTCGACTTCTTCAGCACTTCTGCCGGGCCATTGGGTTATGATGATGATCTGCGTATTGGTAACATCAGGAAATGTTTCTATGGGTGTATTCTCGTAACTCCAGATGCCAATAATTACAAGAATTACTGTAAGAAAAAAAACGAGGTACCGGTGACGAAGCGAAAAGTGTATAATGTTCTTAATAATCTTTACCACGATTAAATTTTTTTAATTTGAAAAGAATGCCGGCATGCTAATCTTCGTTAAGCGAATTGTAAATGAAGATTTGATTTTTACTAATGATCTTATCGCCTTCTTTCAACCCTTCAGCGATATATGTTTTTTTACCTGCTATCTTCAAAGGCACAACTTCCTGGGCCTTTACGTGGTATGCATCATTATACACAACCACATAGCTTTTGCCGCCATCGGAGATAATAGCATCGCTTGGGATTTCCAGCGCTTTTGCCGGTTCTTCGTTTGCAAGCGTAACTGTTGTAAACATTTGTGGCTTCAGAAGCATACCCGGATTTGGTAATACTATTTTTATTTTCATTGCTTTACTTTCCGGGTCCAGCACAGCATTTTCCTGGTCTACCTTGCCATAGAAAATTTTACCGGGATAGGCAAGTGTGGTAATCTCGGCTGGCTGGCCTGGTTGTATCTTTTGTATATCTGTTTCAAACACATTTGCCCATACCCATACATCCTGCATGTCGGAAATTGTAAATAAGTTTTGGTTGTTATCATTGCGGATAAAGCTGCCCGCATTAATGTTTTTCTCTACAACAAAACCATCGGCAGGTGCGGTAATTATATAATTTCCACCTTTGCTGGTATGGCCGCCGCCATTGATAGCAATTTGTGTTCTTGCTTTATTGACGTCGTTCTTTGCCTTATCATATTCGATCTCGGCTTGCTTGTATTCTTTCTCGCTTGCAATACCATTTTTATAAAGCGATTCTTCATTTCTAAATTCTTTTTCGGCAATATCAGCATCGCTAAGTTGTGTGCTTAAATCTGAATAGTTACCAGCGACATCGGCGCTTTTAATAACTGCGAGCGCCTGGCCACGCTTCACTTTGTCACCCAGGGAAACGTTTACTTTTACAACTTGCCCACTGGTAACAGGAAATATTTTTACGACCTTATTATCATTGGAACTGACCTCGCCGCTAAGCGAAAGCACATCTTCAATATTTTCATTTTTTACCGTGTCGATCGTAATGATGTGGGCAAGAGAGTCCGAGATCAAAGGACTATTTTTTACAGTTTCTTCTTGTTCTTTTTGCTTGCATTGAACAAGGCCAAATGTAACAGAGCAAAGTAGCAGGAAAATAAAATTTTTCATTATTATTAATTTAGATTAATGACGTCTTCGCCGATAACGTAATTCAGTTCCGCGAAGGCTTTAATCAATGATGTATGTTGTTCAAGAATTTTTAAACGGGTTTCATTATAAGCATCTGCAAAGTCAATAAACTCGAGAAGGCTTACCTGCCTGTCTTTGTAGCTTTTGAGCATATTTTGAAATACGGATTCGTATTGCTGCGCAAAAGAAAGCTGTTGAGTATTATTTATTTGCTGAAAAAATTTGATTTTGTCAAGAGCGGCTGTAATGTCGCTTCGCACACGAGCCGTTTGGCCATCATACAGGGCTTCCTGTTGGTTTATAGTAAACCGGGCAGAAGAAATATTTCCCTGGTTCTTATTTAAAATGTTTAGCGGGAGCGAAACAGCAAGCCCAACATAATTTGGTGCGTAGCTGCTTCGCTGATCATATTCGGTTCCAATATTTATATCTGGTTTGGCCAGCGCCTTTTGATACATTAAATTATGCTTCGCATAATCCACCTGCAGCCTTGCGATTTTCATATCAGGCCGGTTGGCGAAAGCGATTTGCTCAAGTGAGTCTTTTGTTGGAATCGTTTTACTGATCAGGTCAGGCAGATAATAGTGAAATGCCGGCAGCACAAATGAATTATCACTTTTATTCAACAGCAATTTTACATCCTGCTGCAATGGCAAAATTTGGGCGTCCACATTTACGAGATCATTTTGCAGGCTAAATAAAAGCGCCTTTACCCGAAGGTTGTCTTTGAGAGAAATATTACCCGCCTTAAATTCTTCGTCCATGCCATTAATCAATGTTTGCAATTCATTGATCTCGGAACTGTACACCAATCTTATTTTTAGCTGATGTTCAATTTCAAAAAGATCTGTGATAAGTTCGTAACGAAGTGTACGAACCAGGTCATCAAATTGGCCACTCGTAATACTTGTGTTGTCGGCCGCCAATTGAACAAGTTTATTTCTTTTGCCGGCTGTTTTTATTAATTGTGTTACCTGCAGGTACACCTGGCCGTTAGTACCATTATGCGCAAAGAACTTACCCTGGTTGTCATAAATATTTTGATCTGTAGAAAGCACCGGGTTATCCCACAATTTTGCCTGTCGTATTAGGGCCCTGTTGGCATCAATATTATATTTAGCGGCCAGCAGGCTAAAATTGCTTTTGAGGAAAATGGTCTCGCTTTCCGCGACCGTAAGCTTTGTTGTATCAGATTGAGCTATACCCGTAAAAGGGATAGCTGTTAACAGTGGCAATGCAAGAACACATAGCCACTGCCATGAAAAAGTTTTCATTTTAAATAATTGAGTTTGGAATTAGCCTGCAGGGAAGGCTCTTCGTGCTTAAATAAAAAACAAGTCAGGCACGGTTCTTTGGCGGAGGAATAATAATATCATAGCAAACATCAGCGATATTATCCCGCGGGTCTTCGCCGAAAGTGGAAGGCCGGGCAATAAGAAATTCTTTGGTTTTTATTATGCTAAAGGGCGATTCGCAATAGAGCGTAATAAGTTTCACCAGATGTAAATTTTGCCCACTGTCATCATCTTCGTCATCCGCATGGTGGTCGCAACCTAATTTTACCATAATAAACTCGGTAACGCTGTTTATATCGTCGAGCTGGTTTCCGTGGCTATCATACACATCAACCTCCGGTACCTGGGGAAGGAACATCGAAGTATTCATGTGTGAGATTAATAGAAAAAATGCCAGCAGCTTTTTCATGCTGACGCAAATATATTGCGGTAAATATTGATTAATTCATCAAAGTTTTCTTAAAGTATTAAATCGGCAACCTCACAAACGCTTCCATAGCTGCATATCTCGTAAGCCCGAGCCTGGCATAAAGGTCTGCGGTATTGGCATTCCTCTCTTCGGCTCTTTGCCAAAATTCGCGGTTATCACTCCCCTGGAAGGGTACACTATCTTTTTGTGATTGATGAATAAAAATGCCATAACGTTTTTTTCTTACCTGGTCGGGGCTCATGGGCACGCCCATTTCTATTTCACTTATATCCCATTCTTCCCAGGCGCCTTTGTACAGCCACACACGGCAATCAGCTAACCATTCATCACCTGCTTTTTTCATAAAGTCCAGCGCCGCAAGTATTATGTCTATACAAACTTTGTGCGTTCCGTGCGGATCTGCAAGATCACCTGCGCAAAATACCTGTTGCGGTTTTATTTTACGCATAAGGCCGACCGTTAGTTTTACATCTTCATCGCTCATTGGATTCTTTTCAATGGTGCCGGTTTCATAGAAAGGCAGATTCATAAAATGAATCTGGTCCTCCGTCAATCCAACGTATTTGCAGGTTGCCCTCGCCTCGCATCGTCTTATTAATCCTTTGATACTTCTTATTTCTTCACTGTCTTTTTCACTTGCTTTTTTCTTATTAATGTAGGCGCTTGCTTTATTAAAAATGGTTTGGCTAATCGTGTTATCAATATCAAATATTTTCTCAAAACCTACGGTGAAGTCAAGAAACCGTGTAACAAATTCATCAGTTACTGCGATGTTTCCACTAGTTTGATAAGCAACATGCACATCGTGCCCCTGGTCGTGCAGGCGCATAAATGTTCCGCCCATACTTATAATGTCATCATCAGGATGTGGGGAAAAAATAAGGGCACGTTTTGGAAAAGGCAGGCTTCGTTCCGGGTGATTGGGAATGGAAGAATTTGGTTTGCCGCCTGGCCATCCTGTTATACTGTCTCTCAGCATATAATATACTTCCAGGTTGGTTTCGTAGGCATCGCCTTTTTCTACCAGCAAGTCGCTAAGGCCAAACTCGTTATAATCATGATCAGTCAGGCTCAGCACAGGTTTATCTAATTTTAATGAGAGGTTTATCACCGCTCTCTTTATCATATTTGGCGTCCATTCGCAATCGCCGGTAAGCCATGGAGATTTAAAACGTGTGAGCTCGGATGCAGCAAACTCATCCAACACAAATTCACATTCATCATGGTTTTGTAAAAGGGACGCCGGTATTTCTTCAGTTGGTTTACCTTCCACCGCTTTTTGAATCACGGGCGCTTTCGGTTTTCCCCAGGCAAGCAAAATAATCCGCCGCGATTTGAGGATGGTGCTTATGCCCATCGTAATTGCCATGCGGGGCACATCAGAAATATTTCCGAACTCATGGGAATTTGCGAGCCTGGTAGAATTATCTAAAGTGATCAATCTTGTTTTAGAATAAACCGGTGAGCCGGGCTCGTTAAAACCGATATGGCCGTTGTTGCCTATCCCTAATATTTGAATGTCAAGGCCACCGGCTTCAGCAATTTTATTTTCATATTCAGCGCAATGCTCTTTTATTTTTTCCTTTGGGATAAGACCGTTCGGTAAAAAATAATTTTCGGGATCAATATCGGTTTGCTCAAATAAATATTTACGCATGAAATAATGATAGCTGTTCAACGCATCAGGCTCCATCGGGTAATATTGGTCGAGATTAAAAGTGATCACATTTTTAAAACTTAATCCTTGTTCCCGGTGCATTTTTACGAGCTCAGCATATAAGGATTTTGGGGTAGAACCGGTTGCCAGTCCTATCACAGCCTTCTTG
>JALYYM010000737.1 GCA_030946565.1 Bacteroidota bacterium
TAATACCTTTTTGTTTTTTTCCATATTCTTCAGCAGACGGGAAATTACTTCACGGGAAGAATTCAGGTCTTCTGCAATTTGCTGATGAGTAAGTTGAAGATGATTATCAAATTTTTCCGCCTGGCGCATTAGATAAAATTCAAGGCGTTCATCCATATTCCTGAATGCAACATGGTCGAGGGTTACCAGCAATTCTTCAAAACGCTCCCGGTACGATGAGAGCACAAAATTGTTCCAGCTTTTATATTTAATCATCCATTCATCTATGATGCTGAAAGGAACCATAAGTACTTCGGTATCGTTAACGGAGACAGCAAAAATTTGGCTCGTTTCCTGCCTCGAAGCGCACACCATGCTCAAAGCGCAGGCCTGTCCTGGTTCTAAGTAATAAATAAAAAACTCATTGCCTTCTTCATCTTCCCGGTAAATTTTTACAAGACCCTTAGAACTATTAAAGCCGACCTGAAATACTGGCCTTTCTTTACCAGTCTTTCAACCTTCACTATAAATATTTATTGAAGCCTTTTCTTCCATCTCCAAAATAAGCGCAGGTTCTAATGAAGGAAAAATTTCAGCGAGGGGCAAAGTGTTTTGGTCATTTGAAATTATTTGCGATTCGTAAAATTATTGCTTTTGTATTTAATAAACCTGCCAAGCGATAAAAGACAAATTATTTCGCGGCCCACGGCATACTGATATGAAATCAAATTCTTTTTTCTATAAAAAAATCATTGCTTTGCATATTTACCTTCACACATATTTGACATCGCATGACGTTATTAGAAAAACACTTATTTATAAAAAAGTCGGGAATTCCGAAAGCAGGGAAAGGTCTTTTTACCAAACAATTTATTGCTAAAGGAACCCGCATCATAGAATATAAAGGAATAATAACCACCTGGAAAAAAGTGCTGCAAACGGATGAATTCAACGGTTATGTTTTTTATATAAACCGGAATCATGTGATAGATGCGAGGCCCCTTCTCAGGGAACTGGCAAGATATGTGAATGATGCAAAAGGCATAAACAAAATAAAGGGCTTGCGCAATAATACCAAGTATGTAAAGGAAGATGGAAGAGTTTTTATTCATACCATCAAAAACGTTGCAGCAGGTTCTGAAATTTTGGTGAGTTATCAAAAGGAATATTGGGATGTGATAAGATATAATAACAGGCTTTTAAAGCCAAAGAAGAAAAGTATAAAGGTGAAAAAATAGACATGCCCGTTGCAAACAATTCCGGTTATTTTCCGCAGCCATGGTTCGGTGTGTCACGAACCTTTTTTAGAAAATTCAAACGGTGACAGTGAGTTGAAAAATCCTATTTATAAAATTCCCCAAAGTGCCAAAGAATTCCGGATGGATCGTGCATAAAACATTCTCTGCCCCAGTCATATTCACGAATCGGAGTTAGTTTTACACGGCTATATTTAGCCGCCAGGTTCAAAGCCAGCAGGTCGTCCCAATAACGGCCAACATCTTCAACTTCTAAAAAGATCATTGAATTATCTATCCAATCTTTTACGTAGGCATCTTGTAAGTAAAATCCTAATTCCCCGGTTTTGAAATAGGACATATTATTACTGATGACACTTTCCTGGAAACCGAGGTCCCTGTAAAAGCTGCGGGATAGTTGAAAGTTTTCAGCTCCGATGAAAGGTCGTATTGATTTGGTTTTGTGTTCCATTGTTTCTTTTTTATTTAAGCCTGTGTCTGTACTCAGCTACGGCGACAAATCTAAAAAAAAATTGGCAACGCATTTAATTGACGGGAGAGCAAGCAACTTGCATAAAAGACAAGAACATGGCCAAAAAATAATTGAAAATTGGTAGCTTGCATACCTTCCTTCAGGGTGATACAGTTCTTAGTTCGTTATTAATTTAAATACCATTATATGGATACATTTTGGCTTAAAGATCCCGAAGAGCAGGACTTTCCTGCGGCGGTCGATTATCTTGAACTTCTTTTTACAATTGAAGAAAGTAACCAATTTGCAGATAAACTAAAAAGGGCCGTAACCATTGTGAAGAAAGCAAAAGATATTCTTAGAGCCAGCGCACTTCCGCTTTTGTCGCAGGATAATATTCATGTAAAACAGAATTTAAAGAAAGTAAAAAAAGGAAATAAATTATCACCCATATTATTGGTAAAGAAAGATAATAAATTGATAATCGCAGATGGTTACCATCGTATCTGCGCTGCTTACTATTTATCTGAGGATCTGCAAATTC
>JALYYM010000170.1 GCA_030946565.1 Bacteroidota bacterium
GTTTTTTCTGACCTAAGCAATTTGAATGATTTTGATCCCAAAGTAAGGCTTTTCAAACGATATTATTTGAACGGCGCTACGGCAATTGATTTGGATTCTGCCGGCAGGCTATTGATACCAAAAAGCCTGGTGGAATATGCAGGCCTTGAAAAAGATATTGTGCTGGTTTCTGCTGTTGATAAAATGGAGATTTGGGATAAATCAAAATATAAAGAGTTCTTTGAAACTTTCTCACCTGAAGCATTTAGTGATTTGGCAAAAGAGGTAATGACAGGTGATAAATACGTAAAAATTAAGTAATGCAACATGGCATGTATCATGTGCCCGTTTTGCTTGATGAGGCGATTGCCGGCCTGAACATTATTCCCTCGGGGATTTATGTTGATTGCACTTTTGGAGGCGGAGGCCATAGCGCAGCAATTCTAAAAAGATTGAGCGCTGCTGGAAGGTTAATCGCTTTTGACCAGGATGCGGACGCTAAAGAAAACCTTCCGCCTGATAGCCGGTTAATTTTTATTCCTAATAACTTCCGTCATCTTCAGCGCTTTCTTCGGTTGCATAAAATCGCTAAAGTAAATGGTGTGCTTGCAGACCTTGGCGTTTCCAGCCACCAGTTTGATGTAGCAGAACGAGGATTTTCTACCCGCTATAATGCCCCGATGGATATGCGCATGAACCAGAATGAAAATCTCGATGCAGCAAAAGTTATAGCAACCTACACCGAAGAAAACCTTCATAAAATTTTTGAAGAATATGGTGAAGTAACGAATGCTAAAACACTTGCAAAAACTATCGTATCACTACGGAAATCGCAATCATTAAAAACCATTAAAGAATTTAAGGCCGCTTTATATCCAATAGTGAAAGGAAATCCTGAGAAATATTTTGCAAAGGTTTTCCAGGCATTGCGAATTGAAGTGAACGATGAATTAGGTGCATTAAAAGAAATGCTCTTGCAGGTGCCAGGCATTCTTGCGGAAGAAGGCAGGGCAGTGTTTATCACCTTTCATTCACTTGAAGACAGGATTGTAAAAAATTTTTTCAGGTATGAAAATTTTGAAGAGCAAAAGGATGAAAGCGATTTATATGGTGTACCGCAGAAAACCAGTTTGAAGTTGATCACAAAAAAGCCAATAACTCCTTCAACCCGGGAAATAAAAAATAATACCAGGTCAAGAAGTTCAAAATTGAGAATTGCAGAAAAGAGAAAAGTTTCAGAATAAATTTTTATAAAGAATCGAAAGGTAAAATGGAAGACGTAGAAAATAAAAATACAGAAACGGAGACGAAAAGTAAACCGGCCCGCAAAAAATCGGCAAGAAGGTTTACTTATAATAATAAATGGATAGTAATGAATATTCCATTTTACCTCTTCGTTGCCGCATTGCTTATTATATACATCGCTAATGGCCACTATGCTGATAGAACAATAAGAAAAATAAATGCCACAGCGAAGCATTTGAAAGAAATGGAATATGAATTTAAAACGATAAAGCGTGATGTCATTTTCAGAAGCAAAGAAAGTGAGTTGGCTAAAGCAGTAGAACCGCTGGGGCTAAAACCATTGCCTGCACCACCGGTTCAGTTAATAGATACCCTTGACAATAATTAAATGAAAAATAAAGTAAGGAATTGGATGTAAAAAAAGATATATCGTGGCGTGTTTACCTGTGCTTCATCGGTGTGGTGGCGCTGGGGATAGTAGTGCTTTCACGTGCCGTTTACATACAGAGAGTGCAGGGAGATTATTGGAAAAAAATGAGCAACAACCAACACTTAAAATATTTTGATATTAACGCCGAGCGTGGGAGTATTTACAGTGAAGACGGCAACATGCTAAGCACATCAATTCCCGTATTCGATATTTATGTGGATTTCGCAGCAGATGGCCTGCGTGAGAAAGATGGCAAAAGATTTTATGATAACCTGGACTCTTTGAGTTATTCCCTTGCGAACCTATTTAAAGATGGGACCAAAGCGGCTTACCGCAAACTTTTGTTAGCCGCATACAAAAAAAGAGCAAGGTACTTTTCTTTAAAAAAGAAAATTTCATTTGAAAATTACCAGGCGTTAAGAGATTTCCCTCTCGTAAAGGAAGGACGAAACAAAAGCGGTTTCATTATAGATGTGCGTGATAACAGGGTGAACCCCTATGTTCTACTTGCTAACAGAACCATCGGCCTTTCCAGGGGCGACACCAGCAGAAATGTTGGCCTTGAAAGATCTTATGATAGTGTATTGAAAGGTCAGACAGGCCAGCGCCTCATGCGGTATATGGCTGGCGCCTATGTGCCCGTTGATGGTGGCGAGATTGAGCCCGAAAATGGAAAAGATATTATAACGACCATAGATACTTACATGCAGGATGTAGCAGAGAATGCACTTATGAAAATGATGATACAAAACAACTCGCTGCACGGCACTTGCATTATAATGGAAACCGCCACGGGCAAAATAAAAGCGATAGCAAACCTCGGCAAATCGGGTAATGATTATATCGAAGATTATAACTATGGCCTTGGCAAAAAGACAGAACCCGGCTCCGTTTTTAAATTGGCGACTTTGCTTTCTCTTTTAGAAGATAAACATGTTGACACAGGAAGCATCGTTGATTGCGAAAACGGTTCAAAATCCTTCTATGGACTTAAAATAAAAGACTCACATTCAGGTACTGGCTTAATCACAATAAAAGAAGCTTTTGCAGAATCGTCAAATGTTGCCTTTGCATCTCTTGCCGATCTATATTATCACGATAATCCGCAAGCTTTTTATGATCACTTACATAAGCTGCGGCTTGATACAATTACCGGCATTGATATAGTGGGCGCTGCGGCTCCTCTTATAAAAAAACCCAGCGGAAAATATTGGACAAAATTCACAATACCCTTTATGGCGCATGGTTACGAAGAGTTAGTTACTCCGTTGCACATGCTTATGCTGTATAATGCGGTAGCGAATAATGGTAAAATGATGAAGCCTTATTTAGTGAATTCAATAAACGAAATGGGCACAGTAATCAAATCTTTCCATCCCGAGGTATTGGTTGAAAAAATTTGCAGCGATGAAACATTAGGTAAATTAAAAGATTGCCTGTTGGCGGTAGTAGAAGATGCACATGGTACGGGATACGCGTTAAAAAGTCCACTTTACAGATTTGCTGGCAAAACCGGGACCGCCGTAACGGCTATAGATAACCGCGGTTACAATAAAGGCAATAAGATTTATCAATCAGCATTTATTGGATATTTCCCTGCTGATAAGCCGCAATACAGTATTGCCGTGGTTATACAAAATACCCGCGAATCAAAATTGGTGTATGGCGGTTCTGTATCAGGCCCTGTTTTTAGAGAGGTGGCAGATAGAATATATGCCGCTAAGTTTACCAGCGAGCCTTCTTACGTTTTACAAAACAGGGTTGATAGTAACACCTATATCATGTATGGTTTAAAGCCTGACCTGAATAAGATAGTAAACATCTTTAACTATACATCTACTGACTCGGCTACAAACGGAAATTGGAGAACATTTAGCCTGCAGGGCAAGGATGCTGAACTAAATACTGCCTATAACATTTCGGAGGCGCCAAAGAAAGTACCGGATGTTACAGGTCTTGGCTTGAAAGACGCAGTATATCTTCTTGAAAATATGGGATTGAAAGTAGTGGCTTCCGGCAGGGGAAAAGTAGTTCATCAATCACTTACGCAGGATGAAGATTTTATTAAAGGGCAATCCATAAATATACAATTGAATTAATGGTATCATTGGAGCAAATATTATATAAAGTAAACATCGTATCAGTAGCAGGTAATCTATCTACCGAGATAAATGGCTTACAGATAGACTCCCGGAAAGTGAGGCCAGGTGAATGTTTCATTGCTATAAAGGGAACTATCTCTGATGGCCATCAATTTATAAATGTTGCAATAGAAAAAGGTGCTTCCGCTATTATTTGCGAAGCGCTGCCAACAGAAATAAATGAAAACGCACAATATATAGTTGTTGACAACAGCAGCATCGCAGCAGGTATCATTGCACATAATTTTTATGGAAACGCCTCAGAAAAAATAAAGCTGGTAGGCGTTACCGGTACTAACGGCAAAACGACTATTGCAACTTTATTATTCAAATTATTTTCCGGCCTTGGATATAAATGCGGACTGATAAGCACCGTGCAAAACCAGGTGGGCGAAAAAATATTACCCTCAACACATACTACGCCCGATGCTATAAGCCTCAATAGGCTGATAGCAGAAATGGTTAGTGAAGGGTGCACCCATATTTTTATGGAAGTAAGCTCACATGCCATACATCAACACCGGATTTCCGGCTTGCAGTTCGCCGGTGGAATATTCAGCAACATCACCCACGATCATTTGGATTATCACAAAACATTTGATGAATACATAAAAGTAAAAAAGCAATTTTTTGATGATTTGCCTTCATCTGCATTTGCATTGAGCAATGCAGATGATAAACGCGGAGCAGTGATGCTGCAAAATACACGGGCAAAAAAATATTTGTACAGCCTTAAAACCATAGCAGATTTCAAAGGGAAGATTATTGAAAACTCATTGTTGGGATTGCTGATTTTGGTCAACGATGTTGAAGTTCATTTTAGATTAATAGGCACTTTTAATGCTTATAATTTATTAGCCGTTTATGGCGCCGCAATATGTTTAGGAGAAGACCGGATGCAGGTGCTGCAGATACTTAGCAGCTTAACGGGTGCAGAAGGAAGGTTTGATTTTATGACTTCTGAAAAGGAACAAATAATCGGCATCGTTGACTATGCGCATACGCCCGATGCATTATTAAATGTGCTTGCAACAATAAAAAACTTGAAAGCGGGAGGAGAAGAAAAAGTAATCACGGTGGTAGGTTGTGGCGGCGACCGTGATAAAACCAAAAGGCCTGTGATGGCCGAGGTTGCTTGTGAATACAGCGATAAAATAATTTTTACATCAGACAATCCACGAAGTGAAGATGCGGCATTAATTATAAAGGATATGGAACAAGGCGTTCCGGTAATTGCCCGTAAAAAGTATATATCAATCGTTGACCGGCGGGAAGCTATCAAAACTGCAGTAACACTTGCCAAGCAACAGGACATTGTTTTGATCGCTGGAAAAGGCCATGAAAAATACCAGGAAATAAAAGGAGTGAAATATGACTTTGATGATAAGCAGGTATTGAAAGAAATGATGGAAATGATGGAAAAATAAAGCCCTTCCGGCCTTCCTCAAGGGGAGACTAAAAGAGGCTCTACGCATAGCGTGATTAAAACAGGACAATAAGAATGCTGTATCAACTATTTGAATGGTTTACAAAAAACGGGATAAAGTTTCCCGGTAGCGGGCTTATGCATTTTATCACCTTCAGGGTATTGGTGGCTGTATTATTATCACTGGTTATTACAACTGTTTATGGTAAGAGGCTTATTAGAATTTTAAAGAAAAATCAAATAGGTGAATCCGTCCGCGAACTTGGTTTAGCAGGCGAAAAAATGAAATCAGGCACACCTACTATGGGTGGCATAATCATTTTACTGGCAATACTAATTCCAACATTATTGCTGGCAAATCTTGATAAAGTATATATAAGATTAATGCTCTTATGCACCGTCTGGTTAGGTATCATAGGTTTTGTGGATGATTTTTTGAAAATAAAAGCAAAGCGTATTTCAAAAGCGAAAGGCATTGATTATAAGAAAACAGATGCCGATGGGCTGGCGGGTAAATTTAAAATTTTTGGACAGGTGATGCTTGGTATTATCATTGGCTCTACTCTATATTTTAATCAGAATGTGGTGGTGAAAAGAGAAATAATCAGTGGTACTAACGGCAACCAATGGACGCCGCAAAGAGGCGAGAAAAAAATTGCGGAAGATACCATCATCACTGATGGCAAGATTCATCGTTTTGTAACAGTTAAAACGCCGATAACGACCATACCTTTTGTAAAGACACACGAATTTAATTATGCAAAGCTATTGCCGGCGAGTTTGGAAAAGCTTACCCCAGTGCTATACATTCTTATTGTAATTCTAATCGTAACGTCAGTATCTAACGGGGCCAATATTACAGATGGCCTTGACGGGCTGGCAACCGGGGTTAGTGCAATTATAGGCATCTGTTTGGGAATATTTGTTTTTGTAAGTGGCGATGTGCGTATTGCGGATTACCTGAATATTATGTATATCCCCAACCTTACAGAGCTCTCGATATTCATCGCAGCTTTTGTGGGCGGTTGCGTAGGATTTCTTTGGTACAATGCATACCCGGCGCAGGTCTTCATGGGCGATACCGGCAGCCTTGCGCTTGGTGGTATTATCGCGTCGTTAGCAATTATTGTAAGAAAAGAATGGCTGATACCAATTTTTTGTTTTGTATTCCTTGTAGAGAATTTAAGCGTGGTAATACAGGTTGCTTATTTCAAATACACAAAGAAAAAGTATGGAGAAGGAAGGCGTGTTTTTTTAATGAGCCCTTTACATCACCATTATCAGAAGCTGGGATATCATGAAAGTAAAATAGCTGTGCGCTTTTGGGTAGTAACCATTTTATCTGTTGTATTTGCCGTGGTAACATTAAAATTAAGATAACAACAATGTGTTTCAATAGTTAAGAATTTGTTTCTATGAAAACTACTTTTTGTTTATAGAATTCCGGTTGAAAAATTATTGATTCAAACCATATCCATTGAAGACTGATTCTGGCCCATTAGGTTCATACCGTTGAAAAACCAATTTTTTTGGCTTAGCCAATAAAAAAAACGGATGAAGAAAAAAACAGTAATACTTGGTGCAGGCGAAAGCGGCATCGGTGCTGCATTGTTAGCACAACAGAAAGGGCAAGATGTTTTTGTAAGTGACGGAGGCACGATCAATCCTGTATTTAAAAATGAACTCATTTTATCAGGAATTGATTTCGAAGAAGGGATGCATACAAAAGAAAAAATTTTTGAAGCCGGCATTATTGTAAAGAGCCCTGGTATTTCGTCTAAAACTAAAATTGTACAGGAGTTAGAAATAAAAGGAATTGAAATAATAAGTGAAATAGAGTTTGCATACCGGTACAAAAATGAAGGTAAAATAATTGCAATAACCGGGAGCAATGGAAAAACAACAACTACAGCAATGATTTATCATATCTGTAAAGAGGCTGGCCTGGATTGCGCTATGGTTGGAAATATAGGGTTTTCATTTGCCAGGCAAATTGCAACAGACCCTAAAAAAGTGTATGTGCTGGAAGTAAGTTCTTTTCAATTGGATGACATCGAATTTTTTAAGCCTGATGTGGCAGTGTTAACTAACATAACAGAAGATCATCTGGACAGGTATGATTACAAATTTGAAAACTATATCGAAAGCAAATTCAACATTATCAAAAATCAGTCAGAAAACGATGTATTTATCTATAACGCCGACGATGAAATAACTGGAAAATATTTAAACAATTTTTTAAACAAGACCAACCCATTACCATACAGCATGAGCAAAGAACTACCACAAGGCGCATATATATCGAATGCAGAAATGCACATAAAATGGCAGAAAGAAGAAATGACCATGAGCGTAGGCGACTTTTCAGTGAAGGGGAAACATAATCAATACAACGCAATGGCAGCAGGCCTTGCAGCAGTTGTCATGGATATTCGAAAAGAAAAAATCAGGACGGCTCTGCAAACATTTCAGAGCCTTGAGCACCGGATGGAGGCGGTCGCTACCATAAGAGGTGTTGAATTTATAAACGACAGTAAGGCAACAAATACTAACAGCACGTGGTATGCTTTAGAAAGCATGACAAAGCCAACCATTTTAATACTTGGTGGCGTGGACAAGGGCAATGATTATTCATTCATTAAAGACCTTGTAAAAGAAAAAGTAAAAGCAATTGTATGCATGGGTACAGACAATAGAAAGATACATGAGGCTTTTGGAAATGCGGTGGAAACGCTGGTGAACACCGCCAGTGCAAAAGATGCAGTGCAGGCAGCTTTTCATTTCGCTGCTAAAGGAGATGTTGTGCTGCTATCGCCGGCCTGCGCAAGTTTCGACTTGTTCAAAAATTATGAAGATCGGGGGAAACAATTTAAAAAAGCTGTGAAAGATTTGTAGTGGAGGTGTAAGTGATAAGGTATCAGTTACGAGTGATGAGGTATCAGTTATGAGGTATGAGATATGTGAAGGATTTTTTTAAAAAGAATTATACATGAAGTATAAAAAAATAAAAATTAAATAAGTATTAAAAGTCCAGTTCCCTCTCCTTTGGAGAGGGGTTGGGGTGAGGTTATGGGTGAGACAAAACAAATATTTCAAAACAAATTATCTTCCGCCCAAGTGGTAACGGGCAATTTATTAAACCGTACCAAAGGTGATAAAGTAATATGGGCCATAGTGATATTACTTACTATGGTGAGCATCCTTGTAGTGTATAGCAGCATAGGGTCACTTGCTTATAGAATGAATAAAAGCACGGAAAGTTACCTCTTTAAACAAATAGGATTTATAGCGCTCGGCGTCTTAATAATTTATTTTGCACATAAGGTAAACTATACAATCTATTCGCGGGTTGCGACTATTTTATTTTTGATTTCAATACCGCTTTTGTTTTACACATTGAAGTTTGGAAGCAGTATCAACGAAGCTAATAGATGGATAAAGCTCCCGGTAATAAACATGACTTTTCAAACTTCGGACCTGGCAAAACTCTCACTGTTCATGTATATGAGCAGGCAGCTAAGCAAAAGGCAAAATGATATTAAGGATTTCAAAAAAGGGTTTTTAGCGCTTATAATACCTGTGCTTATTATTTGTGCCTTGATTGCCCCGGCTAATTTATCAACGTCGTTATTGATCGGTGGCATTGCACTTATGCTCATGTTTATTGGCAGAGTCAGGGTAAGGCACCTGCTGCTGGTCGTTGGCACCGCACTTATTCCACTTGTTATATTAGTGATGATTGCATCCCATTATTACGATAAGGAACAGCATACGTCTAAAGAGTTGCCAGCAATATTTAATGTTGCGAGGATGCCAACATGGATAAAGCGTGTGCAGGATTTTATGTACGCTGATAAAGAAGATGCTACTTACCAGGTGCAACAGGCAAAAATTGCAATTGCAAAAGGTGGTTGGTTTGGTAAAGGCCCGGGTAAGAGCGAGCAAAGAAATTTTTTACCGCATCCGTATAGCGATTTTATTTATGCAATTATTATAGAAGAATATGGATTAGCCGGTGGGATGATTATTCTTTTAATCTATTTGCTTTTTCTGTTTCGAAGTATTCGCATTTTTCAGAGATGCCCTTTTGCATTTGGGGCATTTCTTGCGATAGCATTGAGTTTTACACTTGTGATACAGGCATTGGTAAACATGGCGGTAAACGTAAATATATTCCCTACCACGGGTGTTACACTGCCGCTTGTAAGTATGGGTGGCAGCAGTCT
>JALYYM010000024.1 GCA_030946565.1 Bacteroidota bacterium
ATTGCATGCAGGATTCAAATGGAAAGCGAATGACTGAAAGGAAAAAAATATTTGCAATTGTAGGAAGTGCAAGCAAACATTCAGCAAATCAAAAACTCGTGATGCACCTGGCAGCACTTACAAAAGATGATTTGGAATTTACGGTTTGTAATGATTTAAAAACACTGCCGCACTTCGACCCTGAACTTTCTGCCGATAGCCCGCCGAAAGAAATTATAGCCCTGCGAAATGAAATTGAAAAGGCTGATGGGGTATTGATCTGTACACCCGAATATGTTTATAGTATTCCGAGCGGGTTGAAAAATGCTATTGAATGGTGCATCGCAACGACCGTGTTTACCGCCAAGCCGGCCGGCCTTATTACTGCGGCGGCCGGAGGAGAAAAGGCACACGAAGAATTACAGTTAATTATGAAAACGGCAATGTGTAGCTTCACAACAGGCACAACACTTTTAATACGCGGCATAAGAGGTAAAATAAACGAAGTCGGAGAAATCATTGACGCGGGCACAGCTAACGATCTCATTAAGTTTATTGAAGCTTTTAAAAACCTTGTAGCAGATAGCGGCTAAGCATGTACGTTAGATATTTTGATTTCGTTTTTCATCAGTTTGCTGAGAAAGGAATTTAGCTTAGGAGAAGGTTTGCTTCACCAGAAAAAAGAAATATTCAATTGTTTTTTTATGAGATGCATAAAGGATGTTTTTTCAAATATCAGCATGATTGAAAAAGATAGCAGGTAAATATCATTCGAATATTTTTTGAAAAAAAAGTATCGCCGTAAGGGCCTACAACTTTACTTTATCAACCTGAATTAAACTCCTGGAACCGGAAAAAATGCCTGTAGAATCGCTACGCTCTTGTACTTCAGTAAATACTTTCGCCAATTTTTTTTAAAGGACGAGCCTAAGCAGAATAGAAAGAATTGCTGCTAATTATTTACATGACGCAAATGGGCAGCATTCACCCTCCTCGCCGTGATCAATTCATTTTCGATCATGGGCCTTATAAGCCCATAGAGTTCTGAAAGTTTGTTGATCTCGAGCGGTATTTTTTCAAGCTCATTTTTTTCTTTTGCCCGGCTTTCAATTTTTTCTACTAACGCCAGCATGTGCGTAACCTGCAAAATGCTAAGATTAGCTTTCATGTTGCTTGCTGTTTTGCTTAAGAGATCCCAATTCTCATGAAGCGCTTCTTCTTTTGCCTGTTCGATATTTGCAGGCATTGCATCTAAAAATAATTTTAATTCGTTGCACAAGTGATCGTTATTATTCATTGCATGCAACAACGAGAGATCGTAATATCCGTTCTCTTTCATACTATATGATTTGCCCCCCTGCGAGTTACCCGGCAATAACGCCTTTAGCTGGCGGAATAATTCTGCGGAAGAAAAAGGCTTGGTCATATATTCATTCATCCCCACTTCCAGGCATTTAGTTCGTTCCTGCCGCAGAGCGCTGGCTGTTAAGGCAATGATGGGTGTGTCAAGCTTTAGTTTTTGCCGGATATAGGTTGCAGCCTGCAAGCCATCCATCTCCGGCATCTGCAGGTCAAGAATTATAATGTCGAATACTTCACCCTTCTCTAATAAGTCCACCGCCTCTCTGCCATTATTCGTAATTGTAGAGAGCATGCCTTCCTTTTTAAGTATATGGAAAATTACCTTTTGGTTTACTTCATTGTCTTCTGCTACCAGTATCTTTTTGCCGGCAAGTTCTTTAAAGCTATCTCTTATAAGCAGGTTATCATTTACAGGAATATGCTGCTCTTTTACCAAATTGTAAGGTATTTCCAGGGTAAATTCCGTTCCTTCTTCCGCATCGCTAGAGACGGTGATTTGACCGCCCTGCATTTCGATTAATTGCTTTGTTATAGTAAGGCCAAGCCCGGTACCACCGAACTGCCGCGCAGTAGAAGTAGTTGCCTGTTCAAAGCTGTTGAAGATGGTTTTAAGTTTATTTGCAGGTATGCCAATGCCGGTATCTTTTATGATGAATCTTATTACCGCTTTTGTACCGCTTTGCTCTGCCATCCCGCTGGTGAATGTAATGCTTCCGCTATGCGTAAATTTGAGTGCATTACTGCACAAATTATTTATGATCTGGTTCAACCTGTAAGGATCGCCTTCCAGCATTTGCGGAACCCGCATATCCTTTATCAGCTTCACTTCCACATTTTTTTCCTGCGCCCTTATGCGGAAGGGTTGGAGCGCATTTTCAATTACCTCATGTAGGTTGAAAACTATCTTTTCAATTGATAGTTTGCCTGATTTTATTTTAGATAAATCAAGAATATCATTTATCAAAAACAATAAAGTATCAGAAGACTGCCTGATGATATCTATAAAACCTTTTTGCTCTTCACTCACATCCGTATTCATAAGAATGTTCGTCATACCGATAATGCCATTCATCGGCGTGCGAATTTCGTGGCTCATATTTGCAAGAAATTGTTCCTGTAGTTGTTCGGCAGATTCAGCAGCTTTTTTCGCTTCTATCAACTTCTGGCGATACTGCACTTTTTCTGTATAATCTGTGGCAATTCCGCCGATACCATAAATATTATTTTTCTTATCAAACAACGGAAATTTTACTAACAAAAGATTTTGCGTACCAGATTCTTTAACAATGGTTTCTTCCGTTTCCACTGACCTCAATGTTTTAATTACTTCATCATCCAACTGTTTATAATGCAATGCCCTCTCCGGGGTGTCGATCTCAAAGTCTGTGTTACCAATTAAATCATGTTCGTCACGTTTTAGCGTTTCACGAAATGATTTGTTTACCACAAGGTATCTTCCTTCCAAATCTTTTATAAATATAATCAGGGGTGTGTTATCAAGAATAGATTGAAGCCGGAATTGAAATTCCTCTCTCTCAGCCCTTACTTTTATTAAAGCATTATCAATTAATTTATTTTCAGTGATATCTTTTGACGACGCACACAGGCCGATAATTTCATTCTTATCACTATACACGGGGAAATACCTGTTTTGAAACCATTTTTTTCCCTCGCTTGTATTTATTTCCACTTCTTTGTCTTCACGGTGGCCCATCCTCACCCGCTCCACTGAAGCTTTGAAAGACAGGCGCCTTTCCGGAGGTATAAAATCTAAAATATTATCGCCATGCGTGGCATCTTTACCCATAATTAATTTGATATGATTTCTTCCTGCTTCATTTACCATTAATATCTGAAAGTCAAAATCTATCATATAAAATCCTTCACGATTGCTTTGCAGCATAGCCCTTATCTTTTGATCCGAGTCGCGGATCTTTTCTTCGGCAATTTTTAACCTGGTAATATTCGTGTGGGTTCCTAATATTTTCAGCGGCTTGCCTTCCGCATTTTTATCGGTTACTACGCCCCGGTCGAGTATCCATTTTATTGATTTGTCTTTACAAATCATCCGGTACTCCGATGTGTGAAAATCTATTTGGCCGGCCTTGTATCGCCGGTCATTTTCAACAAGCATATCGCGGTCATCGGGATGTATATTTTGCCACCACATAGTTACATTATCGTCAAAATCGCCTTCTTCGTATCCCAGGAATTCGTAACCAGCTTTTGAAAAACTGGTAATATTAGTAGTAAAATCATGCTCCCAAAAGTTATCGCCTAATTTTTCCAGCGTCAAACGAAAGCGATTCTCCGATTTCTTGAGCAAAAGGTCTTGTTGTTTTTTTTCCGTGATGTCATGCACGATTATGGCTATGGCTGTTATGTTGCCTTCATCATCTTTCACCGGCGAATGACTTATCAGCATCCATTTTTTGCCCGAAGTTGTAATGTACTCAGCTTCACGCGTAAGCTTTTCACCGTCAAAAAC
Organism: Bacteroidota bacterium; assembly: GCA_030946565.1. The sequence continues at coordinate 3,830 of JALYYM010000024.1, forward strand.
TTTTTTAAAATTCTCCAGGGACTGTTCTCTTTCTTTGGGTAAAATAAACTGGAAGAAATGCATCCCGCGTTCAGGCTTCCTGCCGGTTAGCAATTCCAATTCTTGTATGGACTGTTTATTGATCAGCAATATTTTAAAATTCCTGTCAATAATTAATATTCCCTCACTGGTATTATTTAATAAGGCACGGGTAAGTTCTTCTGACTTATTTAAAAGCCGGGCGGCTTTCTTCCTTCGGCCTATATCTTTATTCAACCTGAATAAGGCAACAGTAACAAAAATAAAAAAGAACGACATGCCCGCTACAGCGATTGTCAAGGCTTTCTTTTTAGCGAATTTACTTGCGGTGAGGCCTTCTCCTAACAGTAAGTTTTGTCTTTTTATAAAAACGTCCAACAGGTTTTGAATGCTATGCGTAATTTCCCGCGCTTCATTTTTGTAAGCCTGGTTATTAAGAAGAACAGAGGCATAAGCTGTATCACTTATATTGCCGGCTTGTAGCAATACCTGCTTTTCAATAAGGTTGCCCAGGTCTGTTAGCCTTGCTTTCTGCATACTGTCTTTCACAAGAGTAAGAGCTTCCTTCAAAGACAGGCGGATATTGTTTTGTTCGTCATGTAACAAGCCTAAGTTATCTTCATCCGGGACAGATTGGTAATTTCTGGCGGCAACTTCTGATTCTGCAAGTGATGATTTAATATTCCCAACCTCCCTGATAATTTCATATTTCTCAAATACCATCAGGTCAGTTTTGTTGGTATCACTGCTGTAGAAATTTATAAACCGGATAAATAAAAAAATGCTAATAAGCGCCAGCGAGAAGAAAATAAACACCCTAAACAAATGTGGCTTTACTGAAATCGTTCCTGCTTTGCCGGGAAAAGTAAATTTAATGCTATCTGCAGGTGCTGCAGAATCTTTTATTGGATTCATAGGCGTGGCTCTTACCGTGATGAACTGTATTAACGTGAATGCGATTAATATAGTATAAAGGCTACGTACCATCTTACCTCCTGCATATAAATTTTGCCTAATTCACGGCTCCGTTGATCAACAAATACTTTTTACGCATAATAATTCACGTATCAATATTATATATTTCATAATTGTGTATAACCTAAAGCCTGAGAGGCCTCCTGAGATTTGGTTTATATTTATCATACTAATAAATATTGCATACAATCCTACATTGTCTCCAAAGGCCATATTGTTCCCTTACGCAAAACAGTTTATTCATTGGCGATGTTAAAATTCCTATCAGTGACAATTATAAAGACGCATCAATTTTTTTAGAAAGAAAGCATAGAGACGCGATGTATGGCGCCTCTGCAAGCAAGAATTGTAAATTATTTTATACCTTATGGATAAATTCATTCACTCCATAAATTATCTCTTGTGCAACAGGCCAATTACTTCTTTAGTTATTCCAGGCAGGATTCAGATTTCGTAAAAAAAGTAGCCACTGATCTTAAAAAAGCTGGCGCAAATGTATGGCTCGATCAACTGGATATTTCGCCTGGCAACCCGTGGGACGACTCAATACAAAATGCGCTTAATGCTTCGCAAGGCTTAATCGTAATTCTTTCCAACGAGTCAGTAAAGTCAAAAAATGTTATGGACGAAGTGTCGTATGCTATGAGCCAGGGCAAGAAGATTGTGCCTTTAATGATAGAAAGTTGCCCGATTCCATTTCGCCTTGCCAGGTTGCAATACATAGACTTTAAGGGAAACTATGACTCTTCATTTGCTGATCTTATTCAAACGTTGAATAAGAAAGACGCGGCAGATTTGCCATCATCTTCTTCATCAATAAATATTTCGCCTGGCCCTTCACCAAAAAAGAGTTCCTTAAAACCATTTATTACAGGCGCTTTCATTTTAGTTGCGGCCTTTATAGGTTTTGCATTATTTAAAAATAATAAGAGCGCAGTAAGTACGTCAAATAAGAATGCTGATACTACGATCGCTGCCAGTGAAAATAATAAAACCGAACAACCTGATAAACCAACCAATCAAACAAATAACCCGGGCACAGTTGGAGAAGTGGCTTCGCAAAACAATGAACAGAAAGTAGCCGTAAGCGCTGATCGTATTAACCTGCTGGCTCCTGAAAACGGCGCCCAGATTATTGTTGCTTCCGGTGATGACTGGAAAAATACGATTGATGGCAAAGAAGATTTAGCCTGGATCAACGACGGAATAGGGAAGGAAGCGGTGTATGGGTTTAAAGACGACAGGGCGGCAACCTTTGATACTTTCACTATGCTTGTTACCGAAACCTCCGATTGGAATGTGAAAGATTTTGAATTATTTGCCGGTAATGACGCCCCCGTAGGATCATTTCAATCTTTAGGCAAATTCCAAACGCAAAATCTAAAACTTTTTAAGACACCATACCAGGAATTTAAATTCCCTGCCGTCACGGCAAAATACCTGAAAGTTAAATTGCTCAGCAGGTACACTTCAGGTTATCCCGCTGTGCATGAATTCCAATTATTTGGTAGCTTGAAATAGAGCAACAGAAATTTTACCTCCATTTCAGAAATAATAAAAACAAAAAAAGAAAGTATGATAAACTTACCAGCCTATTATGACACTATTAAAAAGAAAACCGGCAAGACCCCGGATGACTTTAAGAAACTTGCAGAGAAAAAAGGGTTCATGATTAATGGACACCTTAAACCAAATGTAAAAGCAAAAGAAATATTCGATTGGCTAAAAGAAGATTTTAAATTAGGGCGTGGCCATGCGATGGCCATTTACCACACTTTTAAAGAAAAAGACGAATAACAAAAAACAAATTGCTAAACATGAAC